>CAYMSW010000022.1:0-10680 GCA_964393215.1 Candidatus Woesearchaeota archaeon | reverse complement strand
GACCTCACCTGTTGGCTGTTTTGTCGTCAAAATACAAAACCGCTCAGATTAGGTGATAATAGCGTTCCGCCCATTCTTCTCCAGGAGGGTAGCCGCCCTCAGGATGTAAAAACTGAACACGGTTTGAACGGTGGACAATTAAATCAGACTTTATATTGATTTCTTCTGTTATAGCATCTGCTCTGGCAACTGTCGTTGCTGCAAAGGAAGCTTCTTTTTCATTCATGGTCATTCTCCTTTCTTTATTTGGGTTGTTTTTTGTTTAGGCTTTCACCTGGCAAGGATATAATTTTAACTACTGCTGCCAGCTTCGATCTTAACGGGCTTGTTTTGTTCCATAGACTGAAGAGTTTTTCGGTGTTTGTGTGCGGTGAGCTCGTCTTTGATGATTTCGGTCGCAAGAAAGATCCCCAGGGGGATCGAGATGAGCGGCCTACACTGACCATGATGTCGTTGAAGGTGTCCATATTATCCCTGCCTTGATTAAACAAATTGCTCTTTGCAGACGGGGTAGATTTAGGATGATTTTACTACCTTGCTGCCGCAAACAGAGCAGATCTGTATTTAGTCCAGAATTTGAATATCTTTTTCGCTATCGGCAATGAAGGATCGCAATATTTTTTCTTTATCTTCGCTTAAAAAGGTAAGCTTCGGCCAAGGGTTTGTTATTTTCTGCATGTAGTGGATTTCCAATAAAATGTTGTTATCTATACCGACTGTGCGCACAAGGGTTTTTACAATAAAATTTCCTCGATTTTGAATTCTTAATGGGTAAACCCCATAATCATATGTATTCCCATGAATATCCACATTTCCTAAATCGTAGGTAATTTTCGGCCACATGTTCCGAATGTACTCCTGTGAAAAATACCATCTATCCGTTACAATTTTCTGTATTCTTATAAATATATCTCGATCTGCCAATCGGCTTTTAAATCGATAGAGGTCAATTTTCGTCTGAGCATAACTTTCTCCAGATAGGGTCCCCACACCATAATCAGAACCTCTTTTCTTTTCCATAAATTGAAAATCCGGGGAAATTTTAACCTTTATTTGGGGCTGCGCAGGAGAGGTAAAAACGTTGTTATCATCGACTGTTCGTTTGATTTGAGTAGCAACACACCCTACAGCAATTGATAGTCCAACCATGAGTCCGAACCGAAATATTCGTTTCATGTTATAATTCCTTTTTGAATTGTGGGGAGGTATTAAGGCACTAAATTGTTAAGCATATATGGGCGGCATTGTAAATGCTGATTTTTTTGATAAAAATACGGATGGGATTTGGGTATTGTTATCTATAATGCGCTGTTTTCAGCGGCATATTCGGATGGGAAATTACGGATATATCCGCTCTTATCGGTCTTTCGCTCGTCTATTCTGCAAGTGTCACACTAAAACATTTGATATCGGTGCCTTTTTTGCTTTTACCGACCGCTTTTTTTGAGCTGCCAGGTTTGCTCGACAAATATGAGTTTTCCCTCATCCAGTTCATGGTCGTATCGAAGCTTTTCGGAAATGAGTACTCCGCCGGGTTTAGCCAAAGGCTCAATCCGGGCAGCTTCGTTAACCTTCGTACCACTGATATCGGGTGCTTCGATGAGTTTGTTGTAAGTAACCTGGACCGGTCCCTTGTCCATACCGATGCGAGCACCGATTCCCTCGATCTCCAGATGCTTGATGAATCGGCAAGCGCAGGTCAGACCATCCTGGGCTGATTCGAAACCTGCAACGATGGCATCCCCCCAAGTGTTGATATACAGCCGGTCCGGGTGTACAACCGGTTGAAAACGAATATGAGGCGTGAATCGAGATTGCAGCAGTCATCAAACTGGCGATCCGACCCGCGAGGATGAGCTGAGATCAGGTAGTGGACGCGGTGAATGTCTATTTCGGCCGAACAGCGGACGGAGCACTGTCCGACCCTCCCACATGTCGCAAACCGCTGACCCTCAACATGCTGAACAACCATCTCTCCAAACCTTTGGAAAACGCTGCTTCCGGTGAGTTCTCCGTGCATCAGCAACCCCTTTCGGGATTGCCGATGCACGGGAATTAGGGCAATCGACGGCTTCGTATGAAAAAATTTGATCTTTAATTTAAAATTGTCCAAGGTTAAGGACAGAACTTTCAACATAGGATAGAAAGCTTTTTTTCCGTATGGTACCAGCGCTACTCTATGGTGATGACCTCCTTATTCGCTTCGTAGGTTTTCTGGCCAATCCCCTTTACATTCATTATGGCCTCCGGCGTCTCGAAAGGTCCATTGGTATCCCGATACTTTACAATAATTTCCGCATACTTGGGACCCACTCCCTTCAGCTTTGTCAATTCCTCAATTGTCGCTGTATTGATATTGATCTTCTCCGGATCTTCGGCCATAACTGGTGCCGCTGCAAAAGCCACGAGCAACAAAATCGCCATAAACGAGATAAAGCATCTTTTGGGAATCATCATGTCCTCCTTTCGGTATTGGTAACGTATCAATAAAAACCAGTAAATTGCCCCATGAAGAATTCAATACTCAAGATTCATACCAAGATGTGGCCCTAAAAAATTTTAACCAATGCAGGTGTTGATCGAGCGATTCAAAAGAATCTAATCAACGATATTTCCTATGATAAAAAAGTGTTATATGTTATTAAGGATTAAATTGGGGATAAGCGGAGGATGTCGTCAGGAGTACATTCGCAGTAAGCAAAACGACGCTGTCGGGTCGTCTGCACATATAATTGTGCGTTTATGCACATTTTTCAGGGTAGCTATAACGCACCAGGAGGATGCTGATGCCTGAATCAAGACAAATGATAAAAATCAACGCCGTACTGGAAATCACCGCCGAGTCTTTACGAATCATCGTAGACCAGGCAAAAAAAATGACTGGAAAAGATGAGAAAGGGGTTTATCGCGTGGACACAGCGGACAAGGTGGGTGAAATGATTTCAAAATTTCTGCTGGAGGGGAATTTTGAGTCTTATGCCAAGAACCCGGATAATTACACAGAACCCGAGTAAAACCGGTCTTTAAATCGGGGAGGCGCTCACATCACGTTTCAAAAGGTACTGAGGCTTTATAGATTATCGCATCTCCCCTGATGGCATAAATAGGGGTTGATGCCGGCACCATTATCGAAGTTCCTTTTGTGAATTCTAGCGGTTGTCCCCTCTCCGATGATGCTATCGTCCCAACTCCCTCCGTACACAACAGGATCTCGATGCCTCTTTTTTTTGATGAACGATAGACGTTATCACCATGGACCCGTATGACAGACAGCAAAAACTCTTCGGCAGGGGTGATATACGCACTTTCACAGGCTCGTACGGGTTGCGGGGTCAATACCGACAACTCTTGCTCCGCAAATTCCAAAACGCTAAAAAGCTCCTGTGTGTCGACATGTTTCGGCGTCAAGCCGCCCCTTAATACATTGTCCGAATTTGCCATGAGCTCGATCCCGACGCCGCCTAAATAGGAGTGCAGCCTGCCTGAGGATAAAAAAAGTGCCTGTCCCGGTTCAAGGCGGATAAGGTGCAATAAAATAGGCGCGAACACACCGATATCAAAAGGATATTCCGCATGCAAACGTCTGATCCAGTAACAAACGGGATCAGCATCAGAACCACTTTCGGCATGATGCACAACGCGGTTAACAAGGTATTCACGTTGAGCCGGCTCGGCTGTCATCAGCCATTTGAAAAGCCGACGGATTCCTTTACTGTCATGCAATCCTTTAAATTCTGAAATTTTTCCGGTAAACTCGGTTTCTCTCCCCAGATAGGACTGAAGCGTCGCCACAATCTCATTGAACGGACGAAATCCGCACAATGCCCAGAATGTCGTCAAGGCGCAGAGCAATTCGGGCTTATGTTGGTCATCACGATAGTTTCGATTCGGGGCGTTTTGTGGAATTCCAGCCCTGTTTTCGCGAAAATAGCCTTTTTGGGCATTTTCCTTGGAGGGATGCGCCTGAATGGAGAGGGGTTTTTCGGCGGCGAGCACCTTAAAAAGATAGGGCATACGGCTGCTGAACTTTGATGCCACCTCATCACCCAGAATCTTACATGGATTTTCTTGAATGAGATCACTTAACAAAGTACGGTTTGCACCGTCAATCACCGTCGAGGGCGCCTTCGCATGAGCACCCATCCAAAGCTCCGCTTGAGGTTTTCCCAGATTCGCCTCTTGTCCCAAAAGTGCCTGGATCGCGGTGGTCGAACCCCAGGCATACTCCTGAATGACGTTATCCAGACGGCCGAATGAATCCATATCTCTCCTGCCATACGTTCGTTGGCTTTTTTATAGCATGTATTTAAATCCGGTAGCAAACCAAAGACCATTTTAACATATTTACCATGTTGACCCCAGCTCCAATAGAAGGCTATTATATATTTATTATCGCCTCCGATGTTCGACAGTTCCCCGAATAGTCAAACTCCTGCAGTTTTTCACTCAAAGATAGGGGAATACTGATGATGATTAAAGGGTCCTCTTTATGAAGATTGTCTTGATGCACTATCATCTGAAAACCGGTGGTGTCACAACGGTCATCAGGCAGCAGGTAAGAGCGCTGAAACATGTCTGTGATATCCTGGTGCTTACCGGAGAACCGCCTGAAGTTCTCTTCCCGTGTGAGACGGTTCATATTCAAGGACTGGGATATGACAATAAACGGGATGAGCCGCTTTCTTCCGAACAGGTTGCGGCATCAATCGCAAACGCCATTCATAGCAAATGGAGAAAGGGGTGTGACGTACTCCATGTTCACAATCCAACTCTTGCCAAAAACCGCCGTTTCCTCAGAATCCTGGATATACTGAAAACGAAAAGCAACAACCTGCTGCTGCAAATCCACGATTTCTCCGAAGATGGAAGGCCCGGCGCATACTTTCGAGAAGAATACCCGTCCGACTGCCATTACGGTGTCATTAATTCAAGGGATTATCAGGTATTGCTCAGGTCTGGCCTCAAACCGGAGGGCCTGCATTTGATCCCCAATACGATTAATCCGCTTCCATCCGGATGCCCCGTGAAAACAGCACATCGCATTATTCTATACCCCGTGCGCGCCATCCGTCGAAAAAACATCGGTGAGGCGATCCTGTTATCCCTCTATTTTTCAGCCGGTGAAAAACTTTGCATCACCCTGCCGCCCAACACTCCCTCCGATATTGCCAGCTACACGGATTGGAAAGCGTTTATCGAATCCCGCAAGCTCGGTATCACCATGGATGCGGGAACCCGGGAGCCGTTCAATGAATTGGTCGGTAGGTCCAAATATCTATTGACCACCAGCATTGGAGAGGGCTTCGGGTTTTCGTTTCTGGAGCCGTGGACTGCCGGGAAACTGCTCTGGGGTAGGAAACTGCCGGAAATCTGTTCCGATTTCGAAAAGAAAAAAATCAACCTGGATCACCTCTATACGAGAATTCAAATCCCGGCGGATTGGTTTGACCATGGGAGGTTTAAAGATCTGTGGCGATCCGCAGTTCTGAAATGCAGCCGTCTCTTCGGGCAGGCCGTCTCGCCGGATCGGATGACGACCGCTTACAATCGGTTGACCGCAGACGGACGGATTGATTTCGGTCTGCTTGATGAACCGTCGCAAATGCAGGTTTTATCACATCTACTGAATGCACCGGACCAAAAGGAAAAACTGGCCCTTATCAATCCGCACCTTAAAGGCCCCGGCGAAATTTCCGATTCCCGCCCCCTGATCAGAAAAAACCAGGAAACGATACGGGAGGAATTTACTATCGAGGGATATCGGCAGATCCTCATGGATACATACGGGCGAGTGTCCGGACGCTCGATCCGGCAGCGCATCGACAAGGCTGTTTTGATAAATGCGTTTTTCAACCTTGAATCCTTCAGCCTGCTCAAGTGGAGCGATTATGCGGGTTCCGGATGAATTAAAAAACATGTTGCACCTCCTCAGGCCAATTCCCACCGACTGCACACCCGTCGGTTCATTGGATGAGAGAATTCAATGCCTGCTGTTTGATATTTACGGCACCCTATTTATCAGTGGATCCGGCGATATCGGCGTTCTGGAAAAACGACAGAATTTCGATCTGGAATTCCAAAAGCTATTGGAGATATTCGGAATATACGAAGACCCTCGCACTCTGCATGGGAAATTTATCGATGCGATCAGGCAACACCATTTGGGAATGAAGGGTGCCGGTGTTGCCTGGCCCGAAGTCCGGATCGACGACATTTGGATGGATGTTCTCGGCATCACGGATCGCCAGGCTGCCAGGGATTTTGCCGTTAGATTTGAACTGATGACGAACCCGGTTTATCCCATGCCCAATCTAAAGGAGATGCTGGCATCCTGCAAGCACCGTCAGATACCCATGGGGATTATTTCAAACGCCCAATTTTATACGCTTTATCTTTTTGATTGGTTTTTCGGATCGACACCCGAAAAATTGGGATTCAGCACCGACCTCATCTTCCTGTCCTACCGGATCGGGCAGGCAAAACCATCCCTCTTATCCTTCAACCTGGCAGCGAAACGTCTTGTCGGGGCGGGTATCCCCCCCCAGTCTGTTCTTTATGTCGGAAACGACATGCTCAATGATATTTACCCTGCACGGAAGATCGGTTTCAAAACCGCACTGTTCGGCGGTGACGCACGCTCACTGAGACTTCGGCGAGAACATCCCTTATGCCGATCCCTGGATCCGGACATCATTGTGACGGACCTCCTGCAACTCATGAACCACCTATGACCTGATGTATTTGCTCCTTCACGGAAATTTGGATCTCACCAGTTCACCTGAATGCGAACTTTCTGCCCCGATTTGTCCGCAAACAACAGATAACCTTTTTCCCTTCCGTAACAAAATAACTGATGGGTTATATCCACATCCCGTCTGCAATAAGCGGCTATCTCCTTTATGCGGCCCTCTTTCCACCATTTCAAGGCCTGAAGTCCATCGGCAGTTTTTTCGATGCCCAATGTAACTTTTGCCAAATGATTCAACGACAGCCGAAATCCCAAATAACCATGGACTTGTTCTAGAATATCAAGGGTTTCCAGGTTCATGGGATTGAACCCCCCATAACCGCTCAACACCTTGTAATCAAACCGCCTGCTGTTAAACCCGATGACCAGATCGAGTTGCTCCAGATGCCGGATCAACCGGGGCACTATATCTTCCGTATATTCCTCGAAAGTGTCGGATTTTGAATCATAAACAACCGCACAACTGATCCTCATTTTATCCGCTCTGTGCCACCCGCCGACATCCGCGGCAGACAACTGGGTTTCAATATCAAAAACACCGTAATGTGGACACACATTCGGGATCTCTATGAGCCCATCGGAAACACTCAGGGAAAACCCCTCTTTCCTGCATCTTTTCAGACGACCCAATTGCTTCGCAGTCCTGGAACGGCCCCATGCCAATGGTGGCTCTCCGATTGCGTTGCTGCAGTTTTTAGCTTTTTTGGATTTCATCGGCTTCTCATCTGTTTTCTGGTCCTTCAGAACGATCCGATCATCAGAACTGTCGTATCGGTTCCGGTTCGGATCTTCATGTTGCCCCATCGGGTCAAGAAGACGTCTCAGGATAAATTGTGCCCCGCTCTTGTCCATGGGCCGGTTGCCGGATCCGCATTTTGGCGATTGGACGCATGACGGGCATCCGCTGTCGCAGGAACAATTTTGGATAATCCCGAGCGTCTTTTCAAGTACCTCCCCGATTTGTTCGTACCCCTGGCAGCAGAGCCCGGCACCCCCGGGAATCCCATCATATATGAATATGGCGGCACCCCGGATCTGTGGATGATATACCGTTGATACACCACCAAAATCATTACGATCCGCCAGTACGATTAATGGCAAAATACCGATGGCCGCATGCTCGATGGCATGGACGGCTCCCGGAAGATCGATGTTTTCAAAATCGGCCTGCCGCAATAATCCGGGAGATACCGTGAACCACAAACCTTCGGTCTCGAACACAAGGGGAGGCAGGTCCAGGTCAACGGTGTCCATCAACTTCCGGCCCCGGGTCCGTCGCTTCTCATAACCGATCACCTGCTCGGTGACCCTGAGCCGGCCAAAATAAACATGGAGGTTGTTAAATTGCTTTTGATTTATGAGTTCTGTAATCTCTATCTTCTCAACAGATTTTATTCGGGTATAATAATCCGTATCCAGCCTTTCAATTTTAACTGTCTTGTCTTCAAATTGGAGCTCTTTCACCACATAGGTTTCTGCTCCATGCAGGTATACCGCTCCAGGATGCGTCTCTTTAATGGCCCGGAAATCATCTATTTCCCCCACCAACTGCTCTGTTATGCACTCAACGATGCGGAATCGGCTGCCAATCCCCCTCAGATTAACATCCCTTTGGGGAAAACGTCGTGGTGAAAAATAGGAATTTCCCTCCTCGCCAGCGAGCAGTTTTCCTGCATGTACAAGGGCATCAACTTCATCTCTTACCCGTTCATGGCGCATCATCTCTTCTCCGTTTTCCAGCGGTAATTCCGCTGCCGCACACGTAAGATGCATGGAGAGGACCTTTGGGTTAAAAGGATTCACCACCGAAGACTCAGGATCCTTATCAACCAGTTGCCTGGGGTTTCGCATAAAATACTGGTCCAATGCATCATCCCCAGCTACAAGAATCACCGCTGCATCATTTCCGTTCCGTCCAGCCCTGCCGCCCCGTTGTCGGGTGGCGACAATGGAACCCGGATATCCCACCAGAATACAGAGATCCAGATCACCGATATCGATGCCCAGCTCAAGGGCACTGGTAGACACCACTGAGAGCAATTCCCCTGACGCCAGGCCGCTTTCGATCAGCCGCCTTTCCTGGGAGGTAAGACCGGCGCGGTATACGCTGATCCGTTCAGCAAAGGCTGAGGACTGTTGTTTAACCCAGACAGTGATCAACTCTGCCAATTTCCTCGATTGGGTAAACACGATGGTTCTGATTTCACGGTGCAAAGCGGCCTTGAGCAATAGTATGGTGGAAGAGACAGGTCCTTCCGGAGCATTTAAAAATAGATGGTGGCGCTGTCCCTGAGGTTCCGTACTGTCAATGATGGCCTCTACTGATAGCCCCGTCAACTGCCCGGCCAGCTGTGCGGGATTACCCACAGTTGCAGAGCAGAAGACAAACGTCGGCGACGCATGGTAATATGCACAGATCCGCCTCAACCGTCTCAGCACCTGAGCGATGTGTGCACCGAATACACCTCGGTAAATATGCATCTCATCAACAACCACAAACTTCAAATTTCTTATTAATTTAGACCATTTGGAGTGATATGGGAGAATAGACAGATGGATCATTTCGGGATTGGTCATCAGGATGTGGGGAAAATCTTCCCGGATCCGTTTCCGTTGAGGGCTCGGAGTGTCGCCATCGTAGATCTCGGCCATCGGCTTGTCTTTTTTAAAGCGGCCGGAAAGATGGTTGAAGTGTCGTAACTGGTCTTGCGCGAGCGCCTTAAGCGGAAAAACGTACAGCGCCCGAGATTCGGGATCCGTTGCGATGTGGTCCAGTACCGGCAAGGTGTAGCACAGGGTTTTTCCACTGGCGGTGGGTGTGGCCAATACAAGATGCCTTCCGGATCGAACAAGATCAATGGCACTTGCCTGGTGTTCATACAATTCAGCCACTCCATTCTGTTTCAAAACAGCCTGAATATGTTTGGGGAAAGGTTTCTCAGGCTCTGCATATTTCGCGGTTTTAGCGGAGGACACGGTGTGGTAAAGGGCATATGTTCCCATTGTTTTGGAATTCAGCAAAGCATCCACATATTCATTGATGTCCGGTTTCGGGTTCATTTGGAATTGTTTTTGAGGTTCATCTTGAAAAAAAAAAAAACTGCTCTATAATTAAACTACGAATTTTTCACAAGATCTGACACGACTTGAAAGGCATTGCAAGAGAAAGCGATACACACCGTATCTCAGATGCAGCAAATAACAATGGAACTACCCCAACGAACCTTTCACTGGATCTTCCCCCCCTTTATCAGGTGCCGTGTCAACCCACAAATTATCGTTCACCATAGCAGCGGATCAGGACTGAAGACCATCGAGACACTTCCATATTCGGGAGATGCGGCGATAGAGCTCGGCACGTATTCTACGATCAAAAGCAATTTAACAGCCGCCATTAAACAAACCGGTTTACACAAACATCAGGTTACCAATGATTGACAAAATTGTCATACTCGTTGTCATGCTGTTTTTTTCTGCTTTTTTTTCATCGGCGGAAACGGCGATGTTTTCCATCAGTAAGGTCAAAGCCCGGCACATCGCCAAAAGGAAGGATAGATCCTATCAACTCATCGACCAGATGAAAGCGGATCCTCACAGACTGCTCACGACCATTCTCATCGGCAACAACATTGTTAACGTCGGTGCATCTGCCCTTGCCACAACCCTCGTATTGGAGATATTGCCCAACCACGCCGTTGGACTTGCGACCGGGGTCATGACCTTTTTAATTCTTGTCTTCGGGGAGGTATTCCCAAAATCCATCGCCACAAGAAATAACCTCTTGATCGCCAGAATCACCATCTATCCGGTCTATTGGCTGTCGATACTGTTCTTTCCCATCATCCTTTTTTTAAACTTTATTCCCAAACTAACCGGCAAGATCAAAAAAACACCCAATGCAACCGAAGAAGATTTGATGACCTTTGTCGAAG
>CAYMSW010000021.1:0-11612 GCA_964393215.1 Candidatus Woesearchaeota archaeon | reverse complement strand
AAGTTATACAAGGCTGGGAGCAAGGTTTTTCTGGAATGAAGGTTGGAGAGAAGAGAAGATTGACTATCCCTCCTGAAATGGGTTATGGTGATAGAGCTATTGGAACTATACCTGCTAACTCTGTTTTGATCTTTGAAGTAGAATTAATTTCTATTTCTTAACAGAAAACTTTAAAATAGCTCAAATCAGAATTTATTAAAGAAAATGTCTGTTGCTGAGTTAAAAAAAGAAGTAGAAGAGATAAAGAAGAAGGCCGCTGTTAAATTGTCTAATGGTGAGCCAGTAGAATATCACATAATCTATGATACTTTTGGGCAGACTTTGGAGCCTGTTTATTTCTGGACTTTAGATTTTATGAGAGGTACTACACCTAGTGGTATTGGTTATGAAGTAAGTAAGGTGGAGGAAGAATTTGAAGCGAGTGCAGGCGGTTCTTATTTTGGTGAGTTGGGTGCCAGGGCAAGTGCAATGCAAGATAGAGCAATGGCTATTTTGAGGCAAGTTAATGGTGTAATCAAAGAAATAATTAATTTGATTTATGATTTGAAAGAATATGAGATGAGGTTAGGTGTATATGATCATGCAGATCCAAAAAAAGAAAAGGATTCTAATAAAAGAATTAGTGCTGAACATTCTCTGAAGAGTATTTGGATGGATCAGGTTGATGTTAAAACTGGTTTGGGTTCTATTAATAATTTGACTAGGGGTGACTTACAATTCGTTACTTTGAGAGACGCATTTATTCAGGCTAAGAGTATAAAAGATGCCGACAAAATGGATTTGAACAAAAGAGTTAGGATTTTGTTAAAGAAAAAGTTGGAAGAGTATTTCAATTGGAGGGGCATTAGTGAAGATGAGTTGAGAAAAAGATTTTCTATAGAAAAAAATTATTTGAAATCACAAATTGATTCTTTAAAACTTTATACTAAATGGGCCAGACCTTATTTGAGAGCTGCGCAGAAATTAGGTATGAAAGAATTTGATAGTAGATTGTCTAATCCAGATATTGTTGCTGCGTTCAATAATATGCAGATGGAATTGAGTTTGTTAGGTAAGAAAGAAGTAAAACCAGATTCTGATAGGAAGTTCAAGAATAAATATTATGCATGTATTCTTGTAAATTTTACTTACAGAACTGCTCCACAAGCAGTTAGATCTGGGCAAGGTGGAACTCACTATGCACATGTTGGTGTAATTGATGTTTACTTTAGAGCGTATGCGTTTACAGATAAAGAACTTGAAAAGGTTCAGAGAGTTGAAGTGTATGAAGATATGGATTTGGTTGAAAATCTGACTGATGTTAGCTTGAAAGATTTAACTAAAGATTTGGATCATTTTTTAGATGATGAAAAGGAAGAAGAGGAAGAAAAGAAGCCTTTATTTCCAAATCCTTTTGCTGGATTTAGGGAACTTGTTGCTCCTATGAAAAACGTTGGGAATTTTTTTGGCGATTTAAAACCCAAGGGAACTTCTTATCAAGAGAAAAAGTTGAGAGATGCAGCTGCAGAAAAGGCCAAGGGAGGATGTATGACTCTCTATGATGTTTTTAAGAAAGCACATAGAATGGTAACATGGTGAGTAGTAAAAGGATAAAAAAATTTAGAGATCAATTAAATAAGATAGAGACTGCTCAAGAAAAAATTATATTTCTTAGAAATTTTGTTTTAGATGAAAAAAGTGATGAGGAATTAAAAGAAGAGGCTGTTGAAATTCTGAATGCTTTATTGAAAGAAGCTAATTTGGAAGGTATCGTTACTCGTAGAGAAGATTTTTCTTTGAAGGAGAAACCTGCCGAGACTGTTGAGCAAAGAGTTATTGAAGTTCCAGTTGGATTTAGAAGGCAGGTCGAGGGAGAAGATGAGCCAGGGCATGTTGATTATTCTGTTGGGGGTGGTTCCGGAAAGCTTTATGCTGAATCTGAAAATACTACTTTGAAACATTTGAAAGAGTTTTTGAGGAGAAAGGGTGTGATGGCTTCTTCAACAACTAGTTTGCCGGAACTTAGAGAGCAAATTACCGATTATTTTCATGGTCAAATAGCTGATAGCAGATTAGAGAGTTATACAAGTCTATTTTCGGCGGATGAAGTCGGTTATCAGGTTTTAAGTACTTCTGAAAAAGATAAAGATGATGAAAACACTTTTAACCTAGAAGGCAAAGAGAAAAAGTATTACAAAGTAGGTGATGGTTGATGGCTTTTCATGATAAATATTTTGATTCTATGGATGGGAGTTATAGTCTGTCTTTTGGAGAGCAAGGAATCCCTACTAGTCCTATGACTCCTGTACAAATTCAAGAGTTGGCTAAGGCTTTGAATATGGGTGTAAAGAACGTTGAAGTTGGTACTATTTCTCCTGAGAATTTTGAAACAATTCCTAAGCAACATTTTGATGAGATGAGAAGGTTAGCAAAGTTAAGTGATGCTAAGATTTCTGTTCATGCTCCTTTGTTCGATATGGCAGGTTTTACACAGCAAGGTTGGAATGAGGAAAATAGAAGGGATTCTGAAGTTTATTTTAAGGAAATTTTAGATAGGGCACATAAATTAGATCCTGAAGGAAACATTCCTGTTGTTGTACACTCTACTGGCGCGATGGTTCCTGGCGATAGATATATTCCTGATGAGAAAGGAAGAACTAAAACTTATGAAAAAGATGTATATGATGAGCGGGGAAAAAGAGTTTTCAAAAAAGGTGAACCAGTAAAGGAAGCTGTAATGATTGTTAATCAAGATACTGGACAGATGCATCCTCTTGTAAGAAAGAAAAAATATTCCTTGAGTAGAGAGGATGCAAAAGATTGGGGACCTGTAGAGCAACTTGAAAATATGAATCATACACAGTGGGAAACTAAAAAATTGGAGCTTGCTTCAGGATTAAAAAATTATGATGAAGTAAAGAGAAATCTTGATCAAGAAAAACTGAGTGAAGATTTTCTTGAAATGCAAATAAAAGAGGCACAGGCCAAGAAAGGCGAGATAGCCTTAACTGAAGGAGATATTAGAAGGATTGAGTCTAAAAAATATGAGTTGCACATTAAGGAAAAACAATTAGAGGAGTTCAACACAGATTTGAGGACTAGGTTTGAAGCCATGGTTGATGATTTTAGGAAGTCTGAACCTCCTGGCGATAAGAGTCAATATAAAAAGGATTTAAAACATTTGAGGGAACTTGGTGATGCATATGTTAAGGAAGGCGAGAAAGAGAGAAAATCATTTAAGAGGGAATTGATGTTAGCTAAGAAACAAGGAAGAGATCCAAATGAAGGGAACATAGATCTAAGTCCATTTACTAAAACCCCTGGTTTAATTTATGCTGAACTTGCTAAGATAGAGGCTCCAGATATTTTTATTTCTTCAGAGGATTTTCATAAGAAGAAAGTTAGTGAAACTGTGAAAACTGCTGCAATGCATGCATATGACAAATATGGTGACAAAGCTCCGGTAATTGCAATTGAAAATATGTATGGGGGAGATAACGTTCTTTCCAGGGCTGGTCATTTGAAGGATGCAATTAAAGAAAGTAGAAAGAAGTTTGCCAAAGAGTTAGTTAAGAAAAAAAGTATGTCTGATGATCAGGCTAAAAAGGTTGCAGAAACTTTGATTGGTGCTACTTGGGATGTTGGCCACTCAAATATGTTGAGGAAGCATGGTTTTTCTGATAAAGAGATTGTGAAAGAGGCAAAAGATATTGCTCCGTTTGTAAAGCATATTCATTTGACAGATAATTTTGGTTATACTGATTCTCATTTGCCTTTAGGAATGGGGAATGTTCCAATCAAGGATCAAATGAAAGAGATGGAGAAGATTAGCGAATCTGCTAAGAATGCTAGAAAGATTGTTGAGTCTGGTGCTTACGCTGGTCAGTTTAAAGATAATCCAATACCTTATACTTTGGAAAATATGGATTCTCCTGTTTATTCTCATGACGCAAGTCCGAACTGGTCACAACTTAGAGATATTTATGGATCTTATATGTATGGTTTTGGAGATATTTTGCCGGACAGATATTTCAGAGAGTTTGGTGCTGGTTTTTCGAGATTGCCTAAGGAAGTTGGTGGACAGATGGAAGGTGGCAGAAGTAGATTTGCGAATACTCAGGGTGAATAGAGGTGAAATTAAGATTAAGTTATATTTTGATAGGAATAATTCTAATTATGATTGTTTTTTTGGCTGTTAATGAAAAAAATAATTCTGTCGAGTTTTCACCCGGAGACGCCCTTTATGTTTCTTTAAGTGGAGATGATAATTCTGGTGATGGTTCTCTTGATTCTCCTTGGAGAACAATAAATTATGGTGTTTCTCAAATGAGTACTTCTGGTGGAGAAACTCTTTATGTTAGGAGTGGTGTTTATTACGAATTTGTAGAAGATTTTGTTTCTGGAACTGAAGGTAATCCTAATGTGCTTATGGGGTATCCTGGCGAAAATGTTGTTATTTCTGCAGGCGAAGAATTATCTGGGTGGGAAGAGTATTCTCTAAATGAAAACATTGTTTACAGAAAATATACTACCTGGCCATACGGAAATGCTCGTCCTAAAAAATTGTTTTCTAATGATGAAACTATGACTTTGGCACAATATCCTAATGATGGATTTTTATATCCTAATGAGGCAAGGGAAGGACCTATAACTTTTATTAGATCGAATGGATTTAGAGATGAAGATCCAGATAATTATTGGATTAATTCTACTGTTGTTTTTTATGGAACTGATGTTGCCGGGTGGGGTTTTGGTGTAAATAGGGTTATTACTGATTATGATCAAGACACAAAAACTATTTTCTTTGATGAAATCGAAAAAGATTTAGATCCTGCCATTCCATTTATAATTAGAGGTAATGTGCAGGAATTGGATTCTCCTGGTGAATGGGCAGCTGATTTGAGAAGTACTGAAGGTTATGTTTATTTTTACCCGAATGGACCAATTAATGATCAAGAAGTAGTTGTTGCAAGAAGAGAGAGCAATTAGTTTAAATGAAAAGAGCAATATTGAGATTAGAGATGTTTCTACTTATCATCAGAATTATGAGTATCATTCTTCCTATGCTGCAATTTCAATTTATGGTTCTGAAAATATTGTTTTGGATGGTCTTGATGTTTCCCTTACTACTTGGACTGGAATTGTAATTAATGGAAGTGTTAATGTAGTCATTAATGATTTAGTTTCTCAAAATATAGGTGGTTCTGCTATTTTAGTTAGTTATTCTGATGATACAGTTTTGAGTAATTCTCACATTTCCTATACTGGGGATACTTACCAAAGAAATTCTGCTGTTGGTTATCGTTATTATAATGATGGAGTAAACATTACAAATAATTATATTGGAGATAATTATTATAATTATCAAACAGGGTTGGGTATATTTTTAGGTACAAAAAATGTTTATATTGCAAATAATGAGTTTAGAAATAACCATGGAGATTCGGTTCTTCTCGAAGATTCTCGTGATAATTCCCCTGACAGTGCTGTGAAGAACATTATTTTTGAGAATAATGTGTTGTATAATGCTATGGCTTCTTATGCAGGTTCTTTATGGATTGATAACGCTCATAATGTTATTGTTCGTAACAATTTAATTTATGGAACTCATGGTTCTAGTGGTACTGGTATTAAAATAAGTTCTTCCGATTTAAAACCTGATCCAAAACCAGGAGCTTCAAAAAATATTACTGTTGTAAATAATGTAATATATGATAACACATATGGGATGTATGTTTATGCGAATGAATCTATTAATATTTTGCACAATACTTTTGTTGGTTCTATAAGAAATGGATTTGCAACACTCCGTAATGCTAGTGATGTGATTTTTAAAGATAATTTAATTCAATCTGATTATGCTATTTTAAGGATAACATCTGACTCTATCAATACTCACAATCAATCTGATGATTTTGATTACAATTATTATGCCCCTTCTACAAATGTTAATTATTATCAAGATAATTCAATGACTGTAGACCGGTTTGTAATTGGATATGATGCATATAGTTATTTCTATAATTTCACAGAATATCAAGATTCTTTTCCAGGACAGGAATTAAATTCTGTCAATGGGGATGAGATTACTTTTGTTGATGAATCTGATTTTGACTTTCGTCCAGTTTCGGGTAGTGTAGTTTGTGGTGCTGCTTCTGATGGTTCTGATATAGGTGCGTTGCCTTGTTATTCTCCTGCTGATGTTGATCCTTCTGATCCTAGTGGGCCAAGCGGACCAAGTGGTTCTTGGACTACTAGTAGCGATGATGGTGATTCTTCTGATTCTGATGATGGAAATGGCGGACAGGAAGAAACTCCCGGTAATATTTTCCATAGTGCTTGGTATTTTGTTGAAACACATACGCCCGGAGTTATTGTATTTTTAGCTATGGTTGCTATGGCGATTGGAATTGCTGATTTTATTTATTTAAGGAGAAGGAAAAAGCAATAATTTTTTAAAGTGAGAAACTAGGAGTTATAATATGCCTGCTAAAAAAAAGAGAGTAGTTAAGAAAATGCCTAAACTTCCTAATAAGTTTAATTCTAGTGAGGAAATAGCGCATGACTTTGCAGTTAAAACGTACAAGTTCTTTAAGGAATCTATAAAGTCTATTGTCTTTTTTGGAAGCGCTGCTAAGGGTCAATCGGTTAGAGGTAGTGATATTGATATTGTTATTATTTTAGATGATTGTTCTATTAATTGGGATCAAGAGTTGATTGCTTGGTATAGAGAAGAATTGAGAAAATTAATTGATAATGAAAGTTATGGCAAGAAGTTGCATGTGAACACTGTTACTCTTTCTACATTCTGGGAAGAAGTTAGAGCTGGTGATCCTGCAACAATAAATATAATCAGATACGGTCAGACTTTGATTGATTTCGGTGGGTTCTTTGATCCTTTGAAAGTTTTATTAGCTAAGGGTAAGATAAAGCCAACTCCTGAAGCAATTTTTAGTGTTTTAAGGAGAGCTCCGTTGCATATTTCTAGAGCTAAATTTAATATTGTTGGTTCAATTGAGAATTTATATTGGGCAATGGTTGATAGTGCACACGGCGCTTTGATGGCTGCTGGTCATGTTCCACCAAGTCCAGAGCATGTTGGTGAAATGTTAAGTAAAGTATTTGTTGCTAAGAAGACTTTGGATAAAAAATATGTTAGATGGTATCAAGAGATGTATGATTTGGCTCACGATGTTTCACATGGAATGGTTAAAGAGTTAGATGGTGCTGATATTGACGAAAATATGAATAGAGTTATTGCTTTTGAAAAAACTATGAGAGCAATTACTACAAAATTAATTTCTAAAGAAAAAATTATAAGAATTGAAAAGAAGTGATTAGTTTTACTGTCTTTCTTGTGGTGGATTGAAGTAAAATCCTCCAATTAAGTCCAATGTCTTTCCTGCTTTTTCTGCATCTTCATTTTCAGATAAGTGTCTTAGATAATTTGAAATCTTATCGAGATCAAAGCTTCCATCTTCTGTTCTTAAAGTTGCAGCAAGATTAGTCTGCCTTGCATTAACTATATTTGCAGCATAAGCTTTTTTTAACCCATCTCTATTGTGATTACTCCAAAGAACCAATGTTGCTCTGCTAATTTCATAGTTTTCTTCTAAATCTTGTACTATTCCATCTAAGTTTGGATTTTTGTAATTTTCTGCTGCTCTTTGAAAATCTCCATGAGCAGTATTTAATCCTTGATCTGGATATTCTGGTCTATGAGGTGCAGTTGCTAGTACCATAAACCTATGATCGCTGTTTTCGATACCCTCTAATATGTCTGTTAAATTATCTACTGTAAATGTTCTGAGTGAGTCGTTTCTTGCAGTTAGTAAGGGTGGAAAATCATTTTGCATAACTGAATCCCATACTTCCAAAGGATTAGCAACCAAAGAATCATCTCCAAAAATTTCATGACTTACTATAGATCTAGCTTCTTGATCCCCTGGATTTTCTTGGTATTTTTCAGTAGCGGCTCTTAGATTATGAGCAGAACTATATTTAGCTCTAAATTCTCTTCTTTGATCTTCATTTAATGCCATTTTATTGTTACTTTTGAGTAGTTATTTCTATTTAAAAGCTTTTTGGTTGGATATTTGGGAAGATTTATAAGAAAATTTGTTCTTTTATCAATATGGTTGACTATGATGTTGTTGACAAGTGGGATGGAAAGACATTAAAATACAACATTGGAAATAGAGTTTCTGGACTTTTGAAAATTGGTTTTGGTGGTATTTGTATTTTTGGTTGTCCTGAATCTGGTGGTGTTCTTGAGAATATTCTTGATATTGCTGGTGTTTTTTGTGCTGTGGAAGGTTCTGGTGATTTAATTTCTGGGAAACATCATTATTTTATTACTAAATTATTTCCAAGAATTCATCCCAAGTATGAGGAATAGTTATTTCAGTACTTTTCCTGTTTTCATGTACCACATATATAGATCTAATTCTGCCTGGGACATGCCTAATTCTGCTGAAAAATCTTCTAAAATTCCTTCTACTCTTAGATATTCTCTTCCTCTGAGAGTTATTGGAGGTTCTTTTAATAAACCATATTCTAACATAAGTTTGATTACGTGCCTGTCTAGGATGGCGAGGCCCTTGTATCCAACATTTCTTAGAAAGTGCGATGCTTCTTTGTAGCCAATTCCATCAACATTGTTGGCTAGCCATTTCCTTGCTTCTTTTTCTTCTTGTGCTTTGATTGTTCTTTTTAGATCTTTGTGAGATCTTGCTTTAACTATGAATCTTGCCTTATTATTGTGAAATCTGTGTTTGTTACCTCTAATTGCTTCTGTTAGTTCTTCAAGCGTTAACGTTCTGTATCCTCTTACTCCAACCTCTCTTTCTACTTTTAGTGCTGTGGCTGCTCTTGCGTTTGCAGTTAGAATACAGTAGCACATTTCTGCAAACCAGTATTGCTCTGATCTTTGTCCTGCTTCATCGAATTCTGTTAATCTTGATTCTACTAGCTCTCTTACCTTATTAGATTGGAGTCTTTTTATTTTAGAAGCTAAATTCATGGGAAAAGGTTATAAGTTGGGGTTTATTTATTTTTTTATGGCAAAAGCTAGAAATGCTATTGGTTTAGATGTAATGGTTAAAATTATTGGTAGTATGTCTGAGCATCCAGCTTATTTTCCACCTACAGAAAGTAATTCTCAAATCAGCGATCAGATTGCAGAATATTTGAGAGAACATAAATTTAATTATGCATTTGGTAAGAGTGAAGATGGTGAGAGAGTTTTGAAAACTGTTAGAGTTAAAGGAGAGAATTACGAATTAAATATCCATAGGACTG
Organism: Candidatus Woesearchaeota archaeon; assembly: GCA_964393215.1. GTDB lineage: Archaea > Nanobdellota > Nanobdellia > SCGC-AAA011-G17 > PNOQ01 > CAYFNK01. The sequence continues at coordinate 2,333 of CAYMSW010000021.1, read as the reverse complement.
AAGATTGGGTAGCTGTTGGGTTGTATCCGCGACTTGAAGATGGACAGATGCCTTGTTCACATTGGAGACCTGGTGCGGGAGTTGGTGATCTGCTTAGTCGCATCCTTTTTCTTTAGTTAATTTTACAATAAAACCATGATTAAGTTCAATTAAAGAATTATCAAGACAGTTTTTTAGATCGTATAAATGTATTTTCATAATACAATTCACTAATTTTAATTTATAAACTTCTTCTTCGTCCGTGTCAAGCTGTCAAGAAAAATTCTCTTTGTAATACTTACAATACTTTGATATTGGACAAGATCTACAATTTGGTTTCACTGGTTTACATGTATGCTGTCCAAATGCTACAAATATTCTGTTGAAATCTTTCCAGTATCTTCTAGGTAACATTTTTGACAATATTTTTTCTGTTTCATACGGTGATTTAGATTTAAACCAACCCAATCTTTGCGGTATCCTATGACAATGAGTATCAATCGCTAAAGCAGGTTTGTTAAATGCAACTGTTCTTACTAGGTTTGCTGTTTTCCTTCCTACTCATGGTAACTTAATTAGTTCGTCTATTTCGTGCGGAATTCCTTTTTTGATGTGTTTCGGTAATTGTTTTAGATGTTTAGCTTTTGTTTTGTAGAAACCTACTGGATAAATTAGTTTTTCAATTTGTTTTTCTGTTAGTTTTTCTAAATCTTTTGCGTTTTTTACTTTTGAGAATAATTTTGAAGCTGCTTTTGCTGTTGTTCTGTCTTGTGTTCTTGCAGAAAGTATTGTTGTGACTAAAACTTTGAAAGGATCTTTAGTTTGTACTTCAATTAAATCAACAATTGGAACTTTGTAATTCTTCACTTCTTTTTTTAGAATTTCATGTATTTTGTCTATTCTGATTTTTCTTTCCATGTATCATGAATTTTTATCATTAATTTTTCTAACTCCGGCGATAATTTATTCCAGAATTCTAGAGATTCGTCTATAATCTTTGCCTCTTCTTTTTTATCCTTTGTTATGTTCAGAACTGCGTTTTTGCTTGTTATTGCAAGAAGCTTACTCATTTTTTTCATCAATTCTTCTTTCTCTTGATCGTTAAATACTCCGCTCTCTGTTATATTGTACATTGAGCTTGGATTTGGCATAACAATTCCATGTAAATAGTTTGCCCAGTTACTTAATAGAGACATTATCCTATCTCTGATTTGCCATAGAACTTCTGTGCTTACGTAGTTTTCTTTTTCTATGTAATCTCTGATTAAGAATTTATCATCTAATTCGTCTAAAGAAGCCTTTATTTTGTGTTTTTTCCTTAGCTCTTCAAATTTTTGTTCGAATTCTTTTAGTTCCATAGCTTTTTTGTGAGTAAGGTTGCTACTTATATATGTATTGGATTTATATAGTAGAAGTTTAAGATAACAAATATGAATAAATTGAATTTTAAGACTGCTTTCAAGTATCCGTTTAATAGAGCGAAAGGAATGTGGAATATTTTGTGGATCTTATTGCCTATTATTGGTTGGTTTCCTCTTGGTGGGTATGGCATTAGAATTATCCAAGAGTTCAGCAAAGGCAAGTTTAAGAAGTTGCCTGTCTTTAAATTTAAAAGTGATTTTAAGTTAGGATTTTTTATGTTCTTGAAAGCCCTTCCTTTTATTTTGGCTTATTTTTTGTTTATGTTTATCCTTAATGCAATAAATCCTTTGTTGGACAATGTCCGTATTTTATTAGAGATATTTATGATTCCTATTCTATCTATAAATTTCATGAACAAGCAAACTATTGGTTCTTTCTTTGAATTTAAAATTTTGAAGGCTGTCTTTAAGAATTTGGGAGATTATATTGTAGCTGTTTTGAAAAGCATTTTGTTATTCATAGTATTCTTAGTAATGATTTTAATTCTAGTTGGTATACCTGCTATAGTATTTACAGAAAATATGTTTTTAGCTGACTTTTATAGAAGGAAAGTTTTAAATAAGTAAAATCTGAGTTTTTGTTATGCATATTTTAAGTTGGATAATCTTGGCCAGTGTTGTTACAAGTTTGATTTCTTTAATTGGAATTTTTACTTTATCATTGAAAGATAAGTTTTTGGAGAAGATATTGTTGATTTTAGTTGGTTTATCTGCAGGTGCGCTTTTGGGAGGTGCATTTTTGCATTTAATTCCGGAAGCAGTTGGTAGTATTAGTATAGAATTGGTTTCTATCTGGGTCATTGTTGGTTTTGGTTTGTTTTTTTTGGTTGAAAGATTTTTGCACTGGCATCATTGTCATAAAGGAAAGTGTGAAGAGCATAGATTACATAAGATGAATTTGATTGGTGATAGTGTTCATAATTTAATTGATGG
>CAYMSW010000020.1:0-11922 GCA_964393215.1 Candidatus Woesearchaeota archaeon | reverse complement strand
TGTAAGACCACTTAGTAAACCACCCCTTGAAGATACCAAGAAGGTAGCTAAAGGGATTGCTGAGGAGATAGGAGAAGATGAAGGCGTTGTCCAGAAGATATTAGATTTTCTCCTACCTAATGCCGAAGCAGGTACTCTGTCTGCCTTAAAAGCCCTTACTAAGGTTAATAAAGGAAGGGAGGCAGCCGATATTTTAAAAGGGTTATCTGGGGAAATAAAAATTGCAAATAAAACTTCTCGGAACATGGGGGCTGTAGGGGCAAAAGCTATTACACCTAAATATATTGAGAAAACCATATCAAAAGATAAATCAATTCTTGACTTTGGGGCTGGTAAAGATGCAGCTCATGCAGAACAATTAAAAAAGAAAGGATATGATGTGACAGCTTATGAGTTTGGTGATAATATTAACCCTGAACTCCATGATATTAATGCACTAAGCAAAAAGTATGATGTTGTATATGCTTCTAATGTTATTAATACACAAGGTTCTGAAAGAATGTTAAATGCTACACTCGAACAGATAAGCAGTTCAATGGATGAAGGTGGAAAGGTTATACTTAATTTCCCACTAAGCCCAAGGAAAGGGGCTTGGTTGTTCCAGAAAGGTAGCTCTTTAGAACAAAAGAAACTTGATATAGATAATCTTGAACAAGTTTTAGGTAAGTATTTTAAGAACATTAAAAGAATTGGGGGAGGAAAGTATGATCCTCTTTATGAACTAAGCAGATAAGAGATAAAAGAACCCCATATATAGATGGCTTTATATATGGGGTTTCTCTTTTTAATCTACACCTCTCAAGACCATATCATATTCTATATCCTCAAGAGTCCAAGGGTTAGCTATAATATCTTCAGATCCTCCACACCTATCACACACCATCTTAGATAAGGGAACCTGAGTATTAAGCCAAGTGAACTTACATAAACCACAGTAGTATTTATATACCCCCTCTCCATTAGTCACCACTAAAATCACTCCCTCTTTGGTAGCTATCTCTTTCCCAACAGTCACCTTTTAACTGGAAGGAACAGGTTGATACTTGTCTCTTTACTACACCATCACATAGTCCACATAACCCCTTGGTGGGTTCGTTCCGTTTATCAACAGGTAGAGATCTCTCAAAGGTATCACCACAACCTTCACATCTATATTCATATAACATTTCCTACCTCATACATAGAGATTAACTTTTCAAGATACCATTTAGCTTTCTTAAGATCCTCAGATCCATTCTTGAACCTATACCTAGTGATATATTTAATAACATTACCCTCTAAGTAATTCATATCGTGGTCTAGAATATAATCTATAGGTTCTATTGCACCTGTTGTATAATGTGATGGGTGGTTTATAGTACAGTTATTCTTCATCTACCCAACCTCCATGCAAAATACAGCTTTGAACTGTAACATAGTATCCATAGGGATAGTTATCCCTGTTATCCATTTTAGGACATGAACATTTAGGTACTTCCCAAAACTTAATATAGTTATCATCAAGTGGGAAACCCCATAATTCTTGTAATCTCCTTTCGTTATCTATGAACAAGGAGTAAAGGTCTCTTAGCTTCCAGTGATCTTCTTCCTCTTCCATAGCTTTAAAGATACCATCCCTATACTCGTGAAGCTCATTAATCTCTTTCTCATTCTCTTCACTTACACCCATTTCAGCTAACATCTTTTGATTAGCTACCATTCTATCCTCCCTTACTATATTTCGCAAGCACCACCAGAACAGGCAAACTCTCGTTTAGTGTCTGTATTATCTTCTTGTTCATAAGCTGTAAGGCTTTCCCATGTAATAGAGAAGGGAAAGCTATCACTCATACTTTGATACTCATCTTCTGTAATAGGTACATAGGGAGAGTTCTCAAGTACATGGTCAGAGAAAGGGAAGAAAGATATACCAGATATATCATCCCAATTATTCCAAACCCAATTAGTGATACCAATAAACTCATCATCATTATAATAAATTGTTTGGCTAGGTTTATGTTCACACCAACAAGAGTTATATATCTGCCACAACCTGAGTTGCTCCATAGCACCAAGGTTTTCCTGAAGCTTTGCCTTATCCGGTGATTTACTAGGGAACTTAAAGTAATAGACATCGTTATCCTCTGTGAAAGGTACACCTTGATCTATCATCAACTGAGCTAGGGGATCTTTCTTATCATTCTGTACGGTACGAGTATAGTATGGATAGATTCTAGGATGGATACCAGATGAAGAGTTAACTAATTGACTGACAGTACCGCTAGGTTTTATACAAGTGATAGCAGTAGCAGGATTAATATCTAACTTCCTAGCCCACACCTTGTTGGTCTTAATAGCTACATCTTTCATATCCTTCAGGTATTGTCTAAGCTTCATTTCCCCCTTATCACCTCTAAGTACAGGGTGATCCATGATACCAGTAAGTGACACACCGAGTAAAGACTCCTCTTCTGTATTAACCTTCCACTTTCTCCTTAACCCTTTGAAATTTGTAAGAGTAGCTTGGAAAGTACCAAGGATGGTAGCCTTCTTAACCTTCTCTTTAAGAACCTCAAGCGTATCTTCATATCTAACAACCACCTCTGTTAAGTTACAAAACTGAGCTGACCTGAGTATAATCTCTGAGCAAGGGTTGCATCCAAAATCATAGCAGGTATCTCTCCTACCTGACCTATTAGCCTGTTTGGTAGCAGCTACCCTATTAAAAATACCACGCTCCCCTGACTTAGAATCATACAAGGTCTTCATTTCTTTTAGGAAAGAAGTTATATCTGGTTTCTCTTGATAAGCAACTGAGTTATTAGAGAAGCTCCGTTCCTCTCTTTCGTTCCACCATTGCCCAAACTTAGCCTTCCTCATACGGTGATCTGATAAGTCAGATAAGGAAAGGAGTGCTGATCTCCTGACCCCACCAACTATAATAGTCTTAGCTATCATACACATCAGATCATGGCACTCAAGAGATGTTAACCCCCTACCTGTAGCACCTTTGAAAGTTCTGATACAATAATCAAAAAGACCCCGAAGAGGATCGGGCCCAGAAGCACGACCACCAAAAGTGTGGAGTCTAGCTCCTGCTGGTCTGATTTTTGAATAGTCAATTTGGGGCTTTTGCCCTGCCCATAGTAAGGAAAGCAGAGTTCTGAAAGCTTTTTGCCAACCCTCTTTACTGTCTGCCACAACGATTGTGCTTTCATCTTTGATAATCTCATCAGGTACATCAGGTAACTTTTTAACATACTCCTCCTCCACAGAGAACCCTATACCAGTACCGTGCATAAGAATATATAAGGTCTCATCAAATGCTCTAGGGTGATCTACTGCTACATAAGCACAGTTATACCCAGCTATGTTGTTCTGTTTAAGTGCCTTACCAGCAGTCATCATACACCGCATAGAAGGCATAACCTCCATATCTTTAATAGCTTTGTTAATGTATTTAGGGAGTGAGGGGAAGTAGTTAGTGAATCTGCTTACTGTCTCCTCCCAAGTCTCTCTTCTCCCTAACTCAGGTATCCACTTTGCATACCTGCTGATATGAATATACTTCTGGTAATCATCCATTCTATTTCACCTTATGATAACATATCAAGACTAACTTTACGGTCATACAAGAACTCATATAGTTTTTCCCTAACCTCAAGTATCTCAATACTTTCCTTATCTTTGTACTTGTATTCAGCCCTTAACCATAGGTCAAAGTCAAAGATAGCAAAGTAAAAATCTCTAGCCCTGAGTATAAACTCCATATCTTCTTTTCCATAATCTCCACCCTCATCATTAAACTCTATAATATATTTCATCCTCTCCTACCTCCCTGTGGAACCGAACCCACCAGTTCCTCTATCCGAATCATCCAGTTCATATACATCTCTTAAGACAATGATAGGTTGTTCAATGATTAACATCTGAGCTATACGATCACCACGCCTGATAGGATGAAAATCATAATGATAGACAGACCCTGAGTTTAGGTTATTAAGTAACACCTTAACCTCACCCCTATAATCTGAATCAACTACCCCTGCTCCTACCTCTAACCCTTTTAAGGCGAGAGAAGACCTACTCTTGATAACACCTACATGCTTAGGTGGAATAGCTAACTTAATACCAGTCTTAATAAGCTTACTAGATCCAGGGTACACATCTACATCTTCTGTAGAGTATAGATCAAACCCACCACTACCCTCTGTCTGATAGGTGGGGATAGGCAACCCATCATCTAGCTGTTCCACATCAACAAAAATCATCTTCTAACTCCTCCTCTTCAAATTTACTTAGATTATATATAACCTTATCTTCAAAAGCCTCTAACAACTCATAAGCTTCTATCTCTAATATCTCCACTAACTCCACTGCATCATGGTACTCACTCAACCTCTTGATTGTATTCTTTAACAAGACACTATCAACTATCATATCGCCTCCTCAAATAATCTATATGAAGAAACTCAGGTTCTGCTTGTCCCATCTCTACATCATGTAGGTAGATGAGACCACGCCAAAACCTATTGTTCTCTTTAGTGTAGTGTTCATCATAATCAAAATAACAACCAGTACATAACCCGAAGATGTTCCTACCTAGGGCATTAGTAGTCTCCCAAAAACTACGCATATGGCTATGTCCTACAACACAAGAAGTAAAGTTCTTCTTAACTAAAGATGCTGCATGGTTCTCACCCCCTATAGGTCTTCCCATTATGCCGGAAGTAAAGTAGTGTTTAAACACTATACCTTCATACTCGTAAGGATCAAGGAAAGGTATAACCTCCCACCCATACTCTTCATATTGTAGGTCATCAATAGATAAGTGACCATGTAACCTTGGATCTTCTTCAGAAGCCCTGATAATCCTATGCTCATGGTTTCCTAAACAGATAACCTTCTTAGGGTTATATTTTTTCTTCTTCCACACTCCACGCTTCTTGTTATAATCATCTATAGGTTTATTAAATCTCTGTGTAGCATCAATAGCTGAAGCTATATCGTCCCCATATCTCCTACCTTCTGCCTGTACCTTACCTACATCATAGGAAGATAGGGAGTGCATACTAGCCCTATCTCCTAAATCAATGATAAGATCAGGTTTCCTGTGAAGGGCGAACTTACCAGCCCATTCCATCCTATCATTGTTATGTTCAGGTGTAGCATGGCAATCAGGTATGATTAAAACTTCTTTCATATCTTAAGCCACCTCCCTTAACCCACAAGGTTTATCTTCATCGCACCTACCAAGGTACTCACAGTGGGGTTGGAGATGATTACATAGTGCAGGGTCAACCTTCTTTAACTCCTTCTCTATCTTTTTAAACACCATGATAGTATCAGTATGGCTAAGGAAACACAACCTCTTCCAAGACATCTGGATAAGAGACATAGCGTTAACTAACATAGAGTGGTTAACTGGTGTATATCTATTCTCTTTACCTGTACCACCTCTATCATCCCTCTTGCTCTGGACGAAGTGCGTGACACCTACATGGTGACGGCATAGATGGGTAGATACAAATGAAGGGATACCTCTCAGCTCAACCCAGAATAACTGAGTATAGATAGGGCTATGTTTACAGGTGTATATCCGATCAAGGGACATCTTAGACCAGACACCTTCAGGCATAGTAGCCTCACAAGCCTGTTGCATTATCCCTTCATCTGTTAATTTAGTTATCTTAACTTTCATTTTGTCCACTCCTCTGGCACTTTCATAAACGCAAACTCAAACCCATTCTTCTCACACCAATCAGAGTACCTGTGCTTGTGCTTAGTTGTTATCCAGTTGTCTTTCATGAACAGCATACGGATATCAAGTTTAGGGTTTGAGTCTCTAACAGCTAACATCTTAGTTCTATTAGGTGCTGTGAACTTCCCCTTAGCTTCTATATAAACCCCATTAGATAGTAGAAAATCAGGTAGGTATTTATGTTTGGTGAATACATCTTTAGCACCGCAAACCCTACACACACCACCTGATTTCTTCTTCCAATAGAAAAGCTTATGGGGTTCAAACTGAAACTTAACACCCCTTTTCCTAAGATTAGCTGCTATAGACCTTTCAAAATTCGATCTGTATTTATTCCTCAAAGGGTACCCTTAGTAGTTGTTTGGTTTCATTAAAGAACTTTTCCGCATAGTTCCCGAACCTCTGCTTGTATAAGTTAAAGCAATACTCGCTTCTTTCTTTATCAGATAAGAGGGGTAACTTCTTAACATGAGCTGACTTCTCACCTACACCGTATAATCCAAGGATATTATCTGACTTGTCACCTATTATTACCTGTGTCCAGAAGTTGATACTCCCTTGATCTTCATTGATCTTAATCCACTCTTGTTTATTCCAGTTATAGTGCCAACCTACTATCTGTAGTAAATCTTTATCAAGACTACAGATAACTGTTTGATCTGTCTGGTATATCCCTAGTAAATCATCAGCCTCTAAACCTTTCTCACTTCTTGCTTGGTGATAATCTTTCATATATTCACGACAAGCAGATAGGTGGTGGGGTTTTCTTAAACCCTCTCTGTTCCCCTTATATGGTAGGATAGTAGCTATACTATCTCTGATGTTTTCTCTACCAGATAGATATATTTGATAGATAGGTAGATCAGTGTCATTGACAATATTGTCCAAGAACATATTAAGAGAGTGTTCAGTTTTTTCCCATGCTTCTGGTTCATATATTACCTCTATGTTTTTTTCTTTATACCCTGTAGGTAGTTCATGTTTATATGAATACCTTTCCCCTTTATAGCTATAAAACTTACCATCACAGGCAGAGGATACAGCATAAGCTACTATATCCCCATCAATTAAAGCTGTAGTCAGGTTGTCTTTATCCATTCTCTCCTCTTTGTTTTTTCAAGAGCTTCAAGGTGGGGTAACGGTTTGTCAATATTCTTGTGACTCCATAACCAGTTATCTTCTTTTCTCTTTGTCCAACCCTTGCCCCAAAGATAAATACATTCTTCAAGATAGAGACCAAACTCAAACTTCTCTGAGTTGTTAAAATGGAACCTCATCATTAAACTCTGTATCCTCTTCTTCAATCTCAAACTCTAAACCACCACCACCATATGGTATATGTTCAACAACCTGAACAGCTACTAGATCAGCACCAATATAGTCATACTTCTTAGACTTCCATGTTTTATACTGTACTCGAACCTCTGATCCATTACCAATAAGTTCATTAAAAGGTTTTCCTTTTGTATCTACTACAACAGGGGCTTTGTTTTTACCCTCTACCCCTTCTACTCTCCTACTAAACTTGAACCAACCATTCTTGTTTTTAGTAAGACCAGCCTTAAGTAAAGCTTTCTCATCACCATCAGATACCTCAAGATCAATACACCACTGGGGTTGAAATTTAGTATTAGGTGTTTGAACAGATGCCCAATTAGCTTTTCCAGATACAACACTCATAATAATCTCCCTTTTTAATTAATAATCTTTTACCTGTTACCTTCTTTCTGTACCTTAGCACCTCCTCTATATCTTCTATATATATAGTATAACTATATTTAGATCGTTTGTCAAGAAAAATAATCTCTTAATGTGTATCAGACCATGTTTCCCCTATCTTCCCCTCAGCTTCTATCTTAACCCTGATCCCCATCTCCTCACCTGTAAGGGTAGCCTCCTTCTCTACCTGTTTCATTACCATGGCTGGAAACATACCACCTTGCACCTCAAACTGTAACTCATCATGGTAAGCTATTACCTGATGAGCTGGTATGTTATTATCCTTGATCCACTCATTACATCTTACCATCCACCTCTTAAAGATAACAGTAGCACCACACTGAAACAAAGAGTTAAGTAGTTTATGTTCTGATCTGATTACTATCTTCCTTTTATCTAACCCAGTAAGGTATCCCTTCTTTTTATACACCTCCTCTACCTTAGCTTTAAGTTCTTTGAGTGCAGGGTTTCCATTCCAAAACATATCTCTTAGCTTACCTCCTTCCTTAACTGGTTTACCAAGGGTATCAGCCAGCTTCTTAGCCCCTGCCCCATACATCAACGCATACAGCCCACCCTTAGCTGTGTTCCTTGTTACTCCCCATAGCCTTGCATTATGTTGGTGAAAATCCCCTTCCAGTACAAGCTCTGCTAATTCCTTACCACCCTTAAAAGGTAAGGAATAATGGCACATCACCCTTGCTTCTATGCCCGACAAATCAATACCGACAAGTTGACTATCAGGTGGTGAAGAGAAGAGCGATCTTAACTCCTCACCATACAAAGTGCTTGGTCTTGGTAGGTTACAGACGGATCTTTGATGCCGATACCTACCTGTCGGAGTACCACAAGTAACAGCCTCAGCAGGTACTCTTCCATCCTCTCTACAGGTAGCAATCATCCCCTTTGATTCATCCTTCTCATTCTTTACTATTCTCCTCCTATGGCTAATGATTTGTCTTTCAGCTATCAGCTTACCAGTATCTCCTTTAATTGTATTGAAGCTATCCTCTGTTAACTTAGGACTTGTCCTCCTCCAAGAACCATCCTGTTCCCTTACTACATTCCAATCTGTAGGTTTCCACCCTTCAGATAAGAGGTACTCTTTTAGTTTATGGGTTGAGTTAAGGTTAAATTTCTTAGGTTCTACCCTTGTAAACACCCCTTTAATTTTTGGTGTATCAAAACCCTTGAACCAATCCCTTACCGATTTACTAAGTTCTCCGTTCTTCTTATATGGTTTCTTAATAGGTACTGAGAAGGGGTTGTGGTACACAGAAGGTAACACTTTATATAGACTGTTGTCTATCTCCTTCCTTTTACTATCCAACTCTTTAACTAACCCTTCAGCTTTCTCCTTATCAAACCATACACCCCACTCTTCCTGTTCTTGGTGAATCTTAGCTACCTTATGCTCAAGCTCTATAGCCTCACCCCACCCCTTAATATCTCCTACTATTTTATTAAATAATTTAAGGTTGATCTTAACATCTTCCTCACACCTGTTCAAGATAGAGATATTAAACTCAGACCAATCATGAATCTCTGGTTTCTTAGTACCTAATCTCTCACCCCAAACCTCAAGACCATGGCTACCTATATCAGGATACATTAACCTTGAACAGATAAGGGTATCAAGAACTATCCCTTGATACTCCCTACCTGTCAGCTTCTTAATAAGTGGAAGATCATAACCTATGATATTGTGACCTGCTAAACCATCTTGATCCATTAGATAATCAACACCCCACCTGATATTAGTAGTCCACCCATACAAGTCTGTATCGGTATTGTACCAGCAGATAAGGTGTATCTTAGTAGCCTTATCTAATAACCCATCAGCTTCAATATCAAATATTAACATCTTTTCATATCCAATCAACAGTAGTTTTTAGATCTGTCAACTTTCTCACCACCTCAATACAGTGATCTACACTGTTACACTTCAACACCCAATCCTCTATTAATAACTCAAACATATATCCCCCAACCTGTTGTACCTTATCCCAATCCCAAGAAATATGAAGCTCAACAATATGTCCCCTTAACTTATTACATAATACCAATTCATCTTCCAACTCTTTTAGGTTTACCATAACCATTCTAAAATCCTCTCTATTGTGTGATTGATTAGCTTCCCTTACCTACCCCTTACCTCTCACCTTATCGTTCCATAGCGTGCTTGTATGGAGCTAATAAGATATATCTTAGAAGTCTCCCTTGCCTGTTCCAAGCTCAAGCTCTTCAAGAGTACCTGATTCTTTATTGAAGAACAGTTCGAGAGTCCCTGTTTCACCTGACAACCTATTCTTTATTATCCGTAAGGTTACAGTGTTTCGATCCACTTCATCTTCAGCCTGTTGATCTCTCTCAAGTCCCCACATATCAGTTGACCACCGCCATAAAGCCCTACTACCAGTGAACTGACCACCTAATACCTTTGCCCCTGTAGCGTGATCTATATTAACTCCCTTTGGATTATTAAGATGGGATACAAGAAAGATGGTGATATCAAGAGAGATGACAAGGGTAGATATATCAGCCATGATTTTATTTAATAGATCATTAGCTTCAGAGCTGGATAAGTGAGCTGTTAAGGCAGTCATAGGATCAATAAATATCCACTTAATATTCTCACTTGCCATGTATCTTATAATATTAACTATATCCCCCCACTTTTTAAACCCTTGACTGTCATATAAAGATATATGAGGCGCAACTTGGTTAAGAACTTCTTGTACCTCATCTTTATTATAGATGGTGTCAGGTAAATGAAGCCTTTTGTTTACTATACCCCCTATTAGTTTCTTCATTGTAAGAGCAGGGGATTCTTCGAGGCTGAAAATACCTACCTTTTCCTTGTGTTCAAAGATAAGGTGTTTAATTATCTCATTGATAAAGCAAGACTTACCAGCCCCAGGCCCTGCCCCTATAGATATAATTTGCTGTGTTCTAAGTCCGTATGTTAACCTGTTCAAATCTTTAAATTTATAATCAAGTCCACTTTCTATTGGTTCAAGTACCCTCTCTTCCAGATCAAAGCCAGATACTATACCACTTGGTTTATAATCTCTTGCAGACCAGAAGGCAGATAAAAACTGTCTCTCCTTACCTTGTTGGTGCATGTCATTAACATCTTTCAGGGGTAGATGAATACGCTTTACTCCATCATATCCTAATAACTTAATAGTCTTCTCTGTTATTAAATCACCTGCCTTATCCATGTCAAAGCAAAGCAATACCTCTTCATGGCTCTTGATGAACTCTATGTTGTCTTGAATAGATGCTATATCACCAGTACCATTGTTTAGGGATACCACCGAGTGAGACCAAGTAGGGTACTTATCATTTAATATCTGATAAGCTGACATACAAGATAAGTGATCCTCACAAATAACTAACTTCTTACCTGATACTGATAGGTCTTGACCAAACAACTGTCTCTTCTGTTTGGTGTTACCTATATTTATAAACCTCTTATTGTTTATATCTCTTCTATGATAACCCACCTGATTACCCATGTTATCTTTAATGGGGAAGAACATAAACTCAGGGCTTCCATCTGTTTCTGAATAGGTTTCCCTACAACCATATCTCTCATAAACATCAGGGTTGATACCCCTATATTTATGCTTGACTTTATAACTCTCAATAGAATATTCCTCCTCTTGCTCACTCATAACCCCCCTTTCCTGTTCCTGTTCTTGTTTTTGTTTATCAACCGGCACACTAAAAGAACATCTTGTGCAAAACCACTGGTTGCCATCTTCCATCAGGAACAGGTGGTCTCCAGTTCGATCCCTTCCATTCTTCCTGCATGATGGGCAAGGTTTGTTCTTCATTATAGATATGATCCTCCATGTTTTGTTTCAAGTCCTTATTTATATAGTATAACACCTCTCTTGTACTTTGTAAACACAAAAAACAATAATCTTGGGTAGGTTTCTTCCTCTTACCGCAGTAACAGTGGAATGTAGGGTTATATTTTTTTCTCATCATGGAGCCCCCCTAATAATCAATAAGATATTCTTCCATCTCAAGCTCTGTCCCTATCTCTTGTAGATACCCATCTGCTATCCCCCAATATGTACCTGTTTCATAATCAAGATGGGGATCTAAATACCCCATAGATATTAGTTTGTCTATAATAGCTGCATGTTTCAATTCCTCTTCATATTCTTGTGTAAGGTGTTGGTCAGTTTCTATACTTGATACACAAGGAAAACTACCATCTAATAAAGTTTTCATATTTTTACCTCCCTTACGGCACGGACACAGTGGGAGTAGTCCTTATAACCGTAAAGCACATAGCCATTAAGGAAATATACGAGCCACACACTTTCATTTTCGTAAGCATAGGTAGTAGATGACCAATAATAGGAACTCTCAAGAAACCCCTTTACATGTGTTGCTGGGTTATACTCAGAATAATCTATTACACTAAATAGCTCTTCAATAGTTGG
>CAYMSW010000019.1:0-12668 GCA_964393215.1 Candidatus Woesearchaeota archaeon | reverse complement strand
ATTTACGTTCGCTATAATACATTTGTCATATACTTTTTCTATATCTATTGAAGTTACGTCATATCCCTTTTCTTCTAACCATTTAGATTGGATTCCTTCTCTACAACCAATATCTAGAGCTTTTTTACCTTCTCCATTATTGACTAATGATTCAGCAATTACTTTTCCCTGTGTTTTTGATCTTAAACCCTTGTTTATGTTGCCTTGTCCTAAATCTATTGGAAGTTTCTTCAAAAAATTTTGTATACTCATTTTGCAAATACTCTTTTCTTGTAGACGAAGTATTTTATGACAAATATTCCCCCTACAACTATCGTACTGCTAATTACTGTATGTATTTTAAAGATATCGATAAATAGCCATAGAAGAAAAATGTTTAATACTACGTTAACTCCGCCAACTAGAGAATAATCCACAAATCTTTGGTGTTTCGAGTATTTATCTTTTATTTTGTTTATCATTTCTTTGAGATTATTTTGTTGGTTTTTAAACTTTATTGCTCTTTTATCGAGTAGCTTTTTTCATCTTTGTAATAGATTTTTATTAAGATGTCTGCTAGAATTCCAAATACTAGAAGAATTAGACCGATTAGGATCATTAGGACTGCCAAAATTAGAAGTGGCCTGTTTCCTATTGATTGACCTTGGAATATTTTTACATATGTTAAATATAAACCAACTAAGAATCCAGCCATTCCACTTAATACTCCCAGTCCCCCAAATAAATGTAGTGGTCTCGTAGAGAAATCCATCCAAAATTTGATTAATACCATATCAAGAAGGCCCTTTATTGTTCTCTTCATATTATATTTTGTTTTCTCATATATTCTTTTTCTGTGATTTACTTTTATTTCTGTTATTCTGTATCCTTTTGTTGAGAGTATTGCTGGTATGAATCTATGCATTTCCCCATAGAGGTTCAAATCGTTTAAACATTCTCTTCTGTAGGCTTTGAATGTACATCCCGAATCGTGTATTCTGTCTTTGAATATTACTTTTCTTAGAAAGTCTGCCCCTCTTGAAATGAATTTCTTTAACAATTTGTCCCTTCTGTTATACCTCCAACTGCAAACTACATCATACCCTTCTTCTAATTTGGCTAGAAGTCTTGGAATGTTTTTTGGGTCGTCTTGTAAATCAGAATCTAATGCAATTACAACTTTTCCATTACTGTTTTTAAATCCTGCATCAAGTGCGGCGGTTTGTCCGAAATTTCTTCTAAAATGGATTGCTCTTACTGACTTATCTTGTTCCCTTATGTTGTTTATTACTCTTCCAGAACCGTCTCTGCTTCCGTCATTTACAAATATTATTTCATGCTTTTTTTTTAGATTTTCTAAGACAGCTTTTATTTCTTTGTAGAGTATAGGAATGTTTCTTCTTTCATTGTAAATAGGAAGAACTATTGAAATGTCTACCATTTTATTTTCCAAGTGTAAATATCGAAGCCATCTGCTCCATTAGTATGGTCGAAGAGTTCGAAGTTGTTTAATCTTTTTCCACCATAGTAAAATAAATCTGTGAATGTGCTACCCATTAATTCTGGACTCATCATTACTATTTCTGATTTTTCAGGTAAATATGCTACTGCTAAATTTTCATTTGTCCCGTCTGCGTTTTCGTATATTTGATTATCGTCTCTATAGAACATTAGAGGTACATGTCCCTCTTCTGTTTGCGCAAATGCTGCGTCAAAATTTAAATCGATAACTATCCCATTACTACAAACTATTGTGCTATTTTGGTCTTGACATGCAGCATTTCCCATGTAACCAGGATAAGGAGAGATCCATGCATTTGATTCCTGTTCTGGTATTCCTTTTAGTTCCGTGTAAAATGATGCTGCTTTCTCTTCTGAATATCCCAAGTTTTCAACTATTATGCTGATTGTATCTTCTTTGTTGTTGTTTCTTATTGTATTGTATATGAATGATCTTTCAAAACTCCAAGAACCGAAGTGTGCCCATACGCTTGCTTTTCCAACCATGTCCTCTGATGTTATTAAGTATGCATCTGGAGGAGTACAATGTGTTTTTTCTAGTATTTTTTCTGGGTCTAATGTGTGTTGTGCAAGAACAGAACTTGCAGCATTTCTGTCTTTTAGTATTATTTCATCTATGACCCTTTTTGTTACTAGCGGATCTTCTGTTTCTTCCAAAAGTATATCATATGCATCATTGCCACCACAATCTAACATTCTAAGTATGCCTATTGTTTCTTCTTCATTGTTTGTTAGCAGAGCTTTTCCTACCCAATGGGCCTGTGGTCTGTTTTGTGATGCCCCATCGAATGTCACTGCTCTATCCGCTATTGCTTTGAACCAGTGACCGAAATCCCACCAAGAAGTTATTATTGAATCTTCTGCAGTTTCTTCTTTTATTTTTATAAGAGCATTGTACCATGCATCATTCATTGATGGTACCTCTCCCTTTGCCGTTGAGTTAGCCGATTTCATTAAAGGAATCATACTGAAAACTATTACTAAGATTAGCAATCCTGAAACTAATTTCTTTTTTATGTTCAGTTCTTTTGAGGCCCAATTTGTTATAAATTTGTATACCTTTCCTGAAAAGATCCCAATGCCTATTGCAAATACTGGAACCATGAACATTATGAATCTTATTCCTTTTGTTGTTGTGTAAAGAGTTCCAAGGAACCAAATTGTAGCTATAATTCCATATTTGATTTCCATTTGTTTTTTGTTTTTTTGAAGTAATACAAGCAAGATACCTACTATTGCTATTGTGAAAATTAATCTCCCCCCTAATTGAGAAATTACATCGGTTAATGCAACTGTGTTTAGTTCGGCTACTGTTGTGTAGACGTTTGGCCATAGAGATGGTCTTGCAGCCTCTTTTAGAAGCACCACGTCCATTGGAGATTTGAATGCTGCCATGAAACTTTTGAAATTTTTGAAAATCGTTACGAAGATTGCAGATGAAACTACGTAGGCTACAGTTGTTTTTATTAAATTCTTTGTCTTTATCTTTTTGAATACGTTATTTTTGTATTTGATTAATAAGTAAATGAAGTATATTGCTATGCTTGCTAATATTAGGTCGAATACGTACCACCATCCACCCCACGCGTATGCGAATATTCCAGATGCGAATCCGGCTAATCCACCAAAAATTAATTTGGTTTTCTGTTTTGTTGTAGTAAATGATTCTATGAATAGCCAAATGATTACTAATGGGAAGAAAATATTGTAAGCATCAGTATCTGAAAATCCTGCTGGAGTTCTCCCTAAAAATACTGGATGGATTGCAAGAATGAATGCTGCTACTACTCCGCCAACATTTCCACCTATTTTTCTTGCTATGAAGAATGCTGGTATGGTTGCTAGTGCTGCGAATATTAATGGTAAAATAAACATAGTTTTCATTAGAGAATCGTTTCCAAACCAAGTGCTTATTTTGTGTAATTTTGCTCCAATGTAAGGATGGAAACTGTTTGAAACAAATCTCCCGTTTGGTGCAATCATGTGGTTGTCTAATGGCCTTCCATCTTTTATTTCGTCTCCAACATGACCATGATCTAGAATATTTTGTGCTTGCCTATAATAGTGATAAGGATCTATTGCTAGTAAATAGGTCTGTCCTGATTCATCTTGGTAGTAACTTTTTATTTGCTCTGCTAACAGCCCTGTTTGTTCGTCTATTTGTTGTTTATTTTGAGAAATATATTCATTATATCTTTGTTGTACTACAATATTTAAACTTTCTTCATCTATATTTGGATTTTCTTGCCTTGTTTGTGATTCTATTTGAGAGATTATATTTTGCTGCATAGTTCCTACAGCTAGATCATCTCCCATTGGTATATCGTAAGTATATGCTCTGAAGAATATTGCAAAAAATAGTGGGATAATTAGTAGTAAGATTACTTTGTGTTTTATTACAAAGCTCTTTGTTTTTTCTAAGCTCTTTTTTACGCCCTCAGAACTATACTCTATGTTGAACTCCTCTTCCATGGATTTTAGACTTTGGTTAAGGTTATAAAGGTTATTATAGTTTAATGGAGATGTGCCAGCGTGGCGAAATTGGTAGACGCGCGGGTCTCGAAAACCCGTGCCTTCGGGCATCCAGGTTCAAGTCCTGGCGCTGGCGTGCATAACTTTTTTATATTTCTTCGGAATTTGTTTTTGATGAAGATATTGTTGACTGGAGGTGCCGGCTTTATCGGTTTTCATGTTGCGAAGAGGTTGTTAGAACAAGGGCACAAGGTTGTTTCTGTAGATAATTTCAACGATTATTATGATATTTCTTTGAAGAAAGCTAGATCAAAGATTCTTGAAGAATTTCCTGGATTTGAACAGAATAAAGTTGACATATCCAATTATGAAGAATTAAAAGAAGTATTTTCTAGACATGGTTTTGATAAGATTTGTAATCTAGCTGCTCAGGCAGGAGTTAGATATTCTTTAGAGAACCCTTTTGTTTATCCTGAGTCAAATGTTGTTGGGTTTCTGAATGTTTTAGAGTTAGCTAGGGAGAATGGAGTGAAGGATATTGTTTATGCTTCTTCATCTTCAGTTTATGGCGGTAGAAAAAATGTTCCATTTGCTGAACAAGATAATGTTGATAAGCCAATCTCTTTGTATGCAGCTACTAAGAAGTCCAATGAACTGATTGCCCATGCTTATTCTCATATTTATGGGATGAATTGTATTGGTTTGAGATTCTTTACTGTTTATGGTCCGTTTGGAAGGCCAGATATGGCTTATTTTAAATTTGTTAAGAGCATTTTAGATGGAAAACCAATCGATGTTTATAATTATGGAAAACAGGATAGAGATTTTACCTATGTTGATGATATTGCTGATGGTGTTTTGAAAGCATTAAATAAATCGTTTAAGTATGAAGTAATAAATTTGGCTAGAGGGCATCCTGAGAAGTTGATGGATTTTATTGGTGAGATTGAGAAGAATTTGGGTGTTGAAGCTGAAAAGAATATGTTGACTAGACAGCCAGGTGATGTTGATACTACTTTTGGAGATACAACTAAGGCCAAGTATTTGTTAGGTTATGAACCTAAGGTTTCTTTGTCTGAAGGTATAAAGAAATTTGTTGAATGGTATAAAGAGTATTATAAATTGTAGAAAGGAAAAGTTTTTAATTAAGTTATTTTATTTTTTGTTTGGAGGTAATCTGAATGGATCCTGGACCATTATATGCACCGGCTAAAAGCACTACAATTTTTCTGACTGTTTTAGTTGGATTGATTGTTCTTACTATAATATACAAACTTTGGAAGAAATAAGCTATTCTTCTGTTAATTTTTCTATCATTACAGCGAATGCTGGTCTTGTTACCAGAACTCCAACTGTTACTCCGATTATTGTTATAAGTGCGAATCCTCTTAGAAGTCCAGCTCCTGCTCTGAATAATGGGAACATTGCTGCTAATGTTGTTGCGTAAGCTGCGAAAATAATGAAGAACGCTTTCTTTAGTTTCTCTTTCCACTTGTATGAATATCCTGCTTCTCCAGACGTTACTTCGTCTATGATAACTATATTATCATCTACCCCTGTTCCTACTGCTGCGATTATACCTGCGATTGCTGCAAGGTCTAAATTGTATTTTGTTAGTGAAGAAATTCCTAGGATGATAACTACTTCAGCAGCCAGTACTATGAAAACAGGAATTGAGATTTTTAGATTTCTGTATCTTGCAAATATGACTGTGGAAACTGCAAGTATTGCTAGCAATCCAACTAGCATTGCATTTCTGACAAATTCTTCTCCAAGTATAGGTGATATTGTGTCAAACTTTACAATTTCTAAATCTACAGGTAGTGATCCGGTTAGAAGAACTGTTTGTAATTTGTTCATTTCATTAAGAGCATCTAATATTGCTTCTTGTTCTGTTTCTCCCACTCCAGGTCCAGATATCTGTATTTGTGTTGCTTCTACGCCTCTTAAGTCAGAACCTATGTTTAAGCTGTCAATAAGTTCATCATCTAAGTAGAATTCAATTTGTTCTGAAAGATAATTATCAATTATTTCTAAATCTCCTGTTGCATCGGCATGTCTCTGAGCTGCTTCTGAAGTTAAGTGGATTAAAAATTCGAATCTACAAAAATATCCATCTGGAGATTCTGAGCATTGGCTTACTCCTGAACAAGTTCCATCATTTCTACATACGAACGTTATATCTTCTCCACCTGAGAATACAGTTTGATTTTGTATTTTTGCTTCGAATAATCCTTGAGATGCAATTAGTTCAGAAACTTCGTCTTGCGTTGCCCCTGCAATTTCAACTATGACATATTTTTCCTCTTGTCCTCCAAGGAATGTTGATTGACCATCTGCTTTTCTTATTTCAATGTCAGAAAGTCCGTATGTGTTTAATCTTAATTCTAATACTTGGATTAATTCATCTCTTTCTTGCTCAGTTATTTGAGCTGCAGGTTTTAGAATAACTCTTGTTCCACCCTGAAGTTCTAATCCTAGTTTGAGATTTGTTCCAGAAGCATCCTGTACTACTAGACCAATATCTTCTTGTTCCTTTGTTATTGTATATTCTCCTTGGTCTGTAGTTATTCTTATTGATGATCCTGTTTGGAACTCTGATATTTTGTTTTGATAATCTTGAAGGTCACTTATTTTTTCTCCATTTATTTCTAATATTTTTTCATAATTAGTTTGACTTGTACTTTCCGTTGGGCTTTCCATACCTGCTAGTTCGGCTGCGGATTCTTCTATGATATTTTTTACAACTACTCCTTCAGCGTCCACTTGAGGATTGATTGCGAAGATACTTCCAAGTAGGAAAAGTAGCAAGATTATTATTCTTGGTTTTTTAATTAGACTCTTTATTTTCATTTTTCTTTACATACCAGACAAGTAAGCTGGTGTTCATTATCCATGTTGAGATTAGGTCGATTATTAATGCTATTAAAATTATTCCGAACATTTGTTTTAGTATTGCGGAGTTTGTGAATAGGAATGCAACCAGTAGTGCAATGAATGTAGTTAATGTCATAGTTATTCCTGTTTTGAATGCAGATTTTATCCTATCAAATAAGGTTCCCATTTTTCTTTTGAGAACTTTTGTTGTTAGTAGGATGTCTGTGTCTATTGAATAACCTATAACCATTAAGAATGCTGCAATTCCTGCTGAAGAAATTTTTACACCTAAAAGACTAATTATTGCAAGAGTTGCTACTAAATCTAAGATTCCTGAAAAGATAACTGCTAGTGATGGAACTAATTTTCTGAAAGTTATGAAAACCACAATTCCCATTAATATTAATGCGAATCCAAGAGCAAACATTAGCTCTCTGAAGAAAGATTGTCCCAATGCTGGACCGACTTCTTCTATAGAGTATTCGTTCTGATTGAAATTGTCTTGTAGAAAAGGTCTTATTTCATCTGCCGTTAAATCTGATGCTTCAATTAGGACTCCAGTTTTTTCTGAATTTGTTATACTTGCCAATTCCCTAATTGAAATATCTGAGCTTGGGAACTGTTCAAAGAATTGTGACTCTAAGGATGAGATATCAATATTTTCTGAGTAAACTGTTGATGTGACTCCTCCTTTTAATGAGATGTCTTTGTCTATGAAATAACCCTGTTTTGCATTTTGAGATCCTAGAATGAATAGACTAGCTAGCAAGATTATTAGTGGTATTAATAATAATTTTTTGTATTTTTTTGTGTAAAGCTCTTCTAAATTCATGAGATTGTTGATTTTTGATAGTATTTAAATAGTTTTGTTTTTGTTCAGTTTTTATGATAGAAGTTTTGAGATTGGGGCACAGAATTGCTAGGGATAAAAGGATAAGTACTCATGTTGGTTTAGTTGCTAGGGCTTTTGGAGCTTCTAAGTTGTTTTATTCTGGACAGAAGGATAGTTCTTTGGAGGATAGTGTTAAAAGAGTGGTTGATGATTTTGGTGGAGATTTTAAGGTTGAACATGTTAAAGGAGTTGGCTCTTTTATTAAGAAGAAAAAAAAGGAAGGTTTCAAAGTTGCTCATCTGACTGTTTATGGTGAAGTTTTGAGTGATGTTGAATTTAAAGGAGATTTGTTAATCATTGTTGGTGGTGAGAAAGTTCCTGCCGAAATTTATGAGTTAGCCGATTATAATATCTCTGTTGGATTGCAGCCGCACTCTGAAGTTGCTGCTTTGGGAATTGTTTTGTACAGGATTTTTGGTGAGAAGATTTTGAAGAAAGATTTCAAAGGCAAGATGAAAGTTGTCCCTCAGAAGAAAGGAAAGAAGATTGAACAGAAAGATTAAAATAATATTATTTCTAAATTAATTTATGAAAAAGAAATTGAAGTGGACATTGCTTTCAGTTGGAGGGTTTGTTGCTTTAGTTATATTTGGTGGTTTGATATTTTATTTCACTCAAATAAATAATGTTTTTGTTGAGAAGCCAGATATTCCGAAACCAGATATAGATATTGAGTATTTATTAGCCAATCCTGGAACTCAAGTTATTTTTGATGAACATATAAGATATGTTACTAATGAATTAGGATCATATAAGTTGCATGAAAGTGGAGATGAGGATGCAATTATTGTTTTTTACATGAGTGATATTGATAAGGAACTTACTTTGATACAAGATTATGCAGATTCTGAGGTTGTCGAAGAGACTCCTGTGAATTATGATGTAAGGATTTCTGGCGAACAGCTAGATGTTGCAGAATTAATTGAG
Organism: Candidatus Woesearchaeota archaeon; assembly: GCA_964393215.1. Taxonomy (GTDB): domain Archaea; phylum Nanobdellota; class Nanobdellia; order SCGC-AAA011-G17; family PNOQ01; genus CAYFNK01. The sequence goes on along the minus strand of CAYMSW010000019.1, from coordinate 4,000 downwards.
AGTGATGATTTAAGTGCAGATATGGGTTGGAAAGTTGAAGATGGAAGCATACAAGTTGAGTTGAATTCTGATATGGGGACTCTTGCTTTGAAGGGTTACCTGGCTATCTATGATGAGCTGGTTTAGAAAGTTTTAAATAACAAATTTCTAAAATATTTAGTAATGAGAGGTAGATATTTGATTTTGGTTTTATTTCTTTTTAGTATTGCTTTTGTTAGTGCAGCAGTCAATAGTGTTGAGTTAACATTAGATAAAGAGATTTATGGAACTGGTCAGGATATTGATGGGACATTAGTTATAGGTACTAGCTCTGGTGATGAGATTCCGGTTAGTAATCAAATAAGAACTGAATTTATGAATTGTGAAGAAGGAGACAGTTCTGGTGTTTATTATTCTCTTTATGAGGTTCTAGATGATGCAAATTTGTTTGATGGACCAGAGTTTGTTTATACTTCCGGTACTCCACATACTTCCATAAATGATGATCAACTTTATGGATTTAGTTTTTTTAATCTTATTCAGTTAGATGGTTTGGAATTTAGTTTACAAGGTAACGGAGGTCCGTTTTTCATTGATATTGGTGATGATGGTGATGTGGATTGGCAATATGTTGGTGCCTCTTCTGGTTTTGGTCCGTTGATTTATCCAGATGGATATGAAGGTATAGATTTAGAAGGGAATCCTGATGAGCGTTTGGCAGAATATACTTCATGTAATGAATTTGTTTTGGAAATTAGTGAGTTTTTAGATGAAATAGAAATAAGAGTAAATGCTTATGCTAAAAGAGAGGAATACGTCGAAGGAGAAAATTTGAGAGCAAGAATAGGTGTAGAATCTTGCATTTTGGACGGAGATAATTGGAATGAAGTTTCTACTGATTGGGTTCCATTGACGTGTATAATAATAAAGGATTTGTCTTTTTTTTCTGGAAGCCAGATGATAGATAATGTTTGCATTGAAACTTATCCACAAAGTAATAATTTTTTAATTCCGATTTATTCAGACGATTATCATTACATTAGATTAAATCAGCAAACTTTTTCTGAAGATTTACCTTCTTCTCCAGTTATAATTAATAACGAAATACTGCGGGGTGCTGTTAATGATTATAGGAGTATTGTTGATTGTGTTGGTAATAGTTGTTTGATACCATTTAGAGTTACAGATGGAGATTTTGGAAATAATTATGATGAAAATGATCCTACGTTTAGTCCAAGTTTTACTTATACTATGGGTAATTTGAATTTAGTTGATTCTGGAGGCAATGTAAGGCATAATTTCTATGATGTTGAAGAAGCGCATAACACCGTTGTTTTGAATGGCATGACAATTCCTTTAGATGTTCTTAATTTGAATGTTCCAGATGTTGTAACAGATAGTTGTTCATTGGAAGTTCAGTTTATGGGCCAATCTGATACTGAAACTTTTGAAATAAGAGAAGCTCCTGAAGCTGTGATAAATATTGATTCGGTTTATGTTTTGCAGAATACAAATATTTTGTTTGATGGTAGTGAGTCCAGTTCTGGAGGAAATGCTTCAATAATTAGTTACTTCTGGGACTTTGGTGATGGAACAAACTCTAGCCAGATGAACCCAACAAAGTCTTTCTCTCAGCAGGGAGAATACGAGGTTAGTTTGACTATTATTGACTCTAATAATGTTACAGCCACCGTTACAATAATAATTTATGTTGTTGATTTTGAGGAACATATTATTGGAAGAATAAGTGAGATTAGGACTGGATTAGAGGAAGCAAATACAAATTTAGGAGTAACTTCTGAGAGTGAAGGTAAAATTTTGATTTTGTTTGGTGTTGACTTTACTGGCCTTTCTTCTTTAGTTAACGAGTTTGAAACTAATTTTACAACTGCAAGAGACAGTACAACTTTAACTGAAATGGCTAGAAATGCAGAGTATGGAAATATAGCAACAGGATTGGGAGATTTGGCAAGGAATACTCCTAAAAATATTATCTTAGAAGATTCTAGTTCAATTGGTAACTTTAATTTGAATTTCCCTACCGATATTAATCCTTATTCTGGAATGACTAGTTTGACAACTCAGCAAAGAGATGCAATTTATGAATTCAATCAGGAAAGTGTAGATATTGATGCTAGTTTTGAGTTGTTTGATATTGATTTTATTGAAGGATCAGATAAGTATTTGTTTGTTGAAAAAGATGTTGTTGTTTCTGGTGGAAGTAATAATGTTTTAGTTGAGGATTTGTCTAGTTATGATTTAGAAGATGTTATTCATTTTGATGGTAGTGCGGATGCCTCATTTAATAAGTTATTTTGGAGCGTTTATAATTCATTAAGTGTTAATTATCTGGTTAAGACTGAAGAGATTGCAGTTGTCAATAGTGTTGTTTTTTCGAATGTTGAACCTGGTGAAGATGAGCCTGTTGATGGTTTCACTTGTGGAGATGGCAGGTGTACAAAGATTCCGCATGATGGTGTAGATGAAAGTGATGAGTTTAGTGCTTATTATTGTCCTGAAGATTGTGGAGGAAAATTTCCTTGGTTTTGGTTCTTTGTTTTAGGTGGTGTTTTGTTATTTGGTGTTTTGTATTTCTGGTTGTACAAGGGTCCTGGTAATTTACAAGATTTGTCAAACAAGATTACATTTAAATTATTTAGGAAGAAATTGTTTGTAACTGATAGAGATAAGGTTATTTTGACTAATTACATACATCATGCAATGAGAAGAGGATTTAATAGGATTGAGATTAGAAATGCTTTGATAAGGAAGGGCTGGAATAATTCTCAGATAGATGAGATTTTTAGAAATCTTTAAATATTCGTGAATTGGTTTAATTCTATATGAAGAGGTTGTTATTGTTCGGAGTGATTTTGGTATTGTTTTCTGGGTTTGTTAATGCGGAGTTGAGTGATGATACAATACGTACGCTTGATGATTGTGTGGTTGAGAGCAGTTGCCCTGTTGGTTATGAATCTTTTTTAGAATTGTCGAGTGAAGATAATGCTCACTGTGCTTTAGATGGGGCTGGTGGTCCGGGCTATCTTGATTTGTGTTGCGAAGATGATTTGAATCAAGACTTGTCTTTTGTTCCTCTTAGTTTGAGAAATAATAATAATTCTCATGTTTCTCATTATCCAACCAGCATATATGGTTTGAACGGGATAGTATTTCCGTCCAATGTATATTGTGTTCTGAGACATGCTGGTGTGTGTAATGATGATGTTGAATTTTGTGTTTTAGAGTTTTCTGCTTATTCGAATGCACATGTTGCGGAATGCGGTAGCCAAAGCTTTCCTGACGTGCGTGCTTTGTGTTGTGGTGTTGATGGAGAAATTGAAGATGAAGATACTTCTTGTGAAGATGATTTGCTTGGCTATTGCGATACTTGTCCACTTGGCTACGTTCAAGTTGGTGAGCACGAAGAGGCTGATGATTGTGATCCTTGTTTAGATTGTGTACCCGAAGGAGGAATAACTGATTGTTCTATTGATGAGGGTCATGAGTGTGAGCAGGATAGTCATTGTGTAGAATTATATGATGATGGATATGCTTGTGATACTAGTAGTTGTTCATGTTATGAATTAGGAGAAGATGATGAAGAGGGAGGCTATGGGGGGGATAATTGTTTGGGCCTGTACACTCTTTCTAGCGAGTGTTTGTCGTGTGATGATCCTCAGGGACCCGGCGATTGTGGCGCTGCAGATGGATTTATCCTGGAGGAGAATTTTGTTTATACCTTGACTAGTTGTGATGAGGATCTTGGGCTTGCTACCTGTTTACAGCAGCCCAGTACCTGCGAGCAGGTTTTTACTACTAACGATCAGCTTTGTTTCATGAATGTGGATGAAGAGGTTCCTTTCTTTGATAATCTTTCTATAGTTTTAGCTTTGGTTTTGATTAGTTCTTATTATCTTTATGATAGGAAACGAAAAGATTTATAAGACGAGATTTTTTCTTTTTTGATATGCGTGGATAGTTCAATGGCTAGAATGTCGGCCTTCCAAGCCGATGATCCGGG
>CAYMSW010000018.1:0-13077 GCA_964393215.1 Candidatus Woesearchaeota archaeon | reverse complement strand
TTTCCGTTATATTCGCTCGAAATATTCTCTTCTACCCAAAGAAGAACTTCATCTAGACTTAGGTTTACACTATCTGTCATCTCATTTATCGAGTAAATATCTTTTGTTTTAAAAATAATCTGCAGAAGATTAAATACTGACTCTTCTCTTTCTCTATATCCTAAATTTTCCACGTCTTCTTTTTTTATTTTATCTAATTCTATACAAATTGCTTGTAAATCAATTATTGCTGATCTCGCATCTCCCTCATTTTTTATTGCTATTGCTTTCAGAACTTCGTTTGGGACTTTTAGATCTTCTTCGTTGCAAATTCTACTTAGAACTTTCAATATCTCAAGATGTGAAAGTGGTTTCAATTCAACCATTTCAGATTTAGATCTTAGCGTTGAATATTTGCTTCCCCATGGGTCATTGGATGTTAAGACTATGGGGTGTGCAGATGTAGCTAGAAGTGAGACTATTGCTTGTATTCCTCCTCTGTCTTTGGTTCCACTTAGTCCGTCTATATCGTCGAATAGAATTATTTTTCCTCTGTTAAATAGACTTGCTTGACCAAGTGCGTCTCCAAAATATTCCAGAATACTTTTTTTGTTTCTGACATCTGATGAGTTTATTTCTATTACTTCAAAATTATTTTCTTTTGCTATGGCGTATACTGAACTTGTCTTTCCTGTTCCAGTTGGTCCATGAAGAAGCATTGCTTTCTTTCTGAATCTTTTATAATTGAGAACAAAATCTTGTAGTTTTAGCACAGGCGGTTTATCTATTGCCATCTCGTTTAATTTTTTCGGTGTGTATTTTTCTGTCCACATCATGCAATTAGGAGGCAAAAATAGTTTATAAATTTTGTTGGGGTATGTGGCATGATGGCAAGATTTATAATGTCTTTTGATTTTTTTACATCAAACAGCCCTAATCTATCTTAAAATGGCACATAAAAATGGATCTGAAAGGGATACTAATCCCATATTGAATCTTTTTAGAGAGGAATGGAGTCATTTGGGAGAAAAAAGGAGAACTTTTGTATTTTATCTTTTTCTATTTATCATAGCAAATGCTATAGGTCTTTTGGAGCCTCTTTTGATTGGAACTATTTTTAATTCTATACAAGATAGCATAACTACAGGGGCTGAATTACGGGCTCTTATATTTAGCATATCTCTTATATTGTTGATTAGTATCGGTTTTTGGATATTTCATGGTATTGGTAGGTATCTGGAAAGGAGAACTGGTTTTTGGGTTAGAAAGAATTTTCTAAATTCAAAGGTTAGGAAAGTTTTGGAACTGCCTGTTGCATGGCACAAAGATCATCATTCTGGAGACACAATCGATAAGATAAATAAAAGCTCCTCTGGTGTTTACAACTTTTCAAGAAATATGACTTTTAGGATTGTTGAGGGTGTGGTTTCTTTGTTTGGTTCTATAATTGTCTTAATTTTTGTTGATTTGTATGCCGCTATCTTTGCTTTGGTATTCTCATTAAGTACTTTGTTTATTATTTCAAGATTTGATAAAAGAATAATAGAGAAACATAAAATCATAAATAAGCTGGAGAACAAAGCTGCAGCAGCAGTTTATGATTATCTGAGCAATATCATTACAGTTGTTACTCTGAAACTTAAGAAAAGTGTTAGAAAAGAAGTTAATGCAAAAATTATGGCTTCTTATGAAGAGGATAAACATAGAATTAAATTATCTGAAAGTAAATGGGCTTTTGCAAGTATAGCGATATCTTTTATGATTGTTATTGTTTTAAGTTGGAAAGCATATTCTGATTTTAATTCTGGCGGAGTTATTATGATTGGTACATTGTATATTCTTTATGGATATCTAAATAAGATTGGTAGAACTTTCTATAATTTTGCAATGTTATATGGGCAAATAATTGTATCTAATGCTAGGGTTTTAAACGCCGAGCCAATTGAAGAAGAATTTTTGAAAGTTACAAAAGAAGTAAAAGGTAAACTTCCTTATGATTGGAAGAATATATCTTTGAAGAATGTTGATTTTACTTATAACCGTGCAGGAAAGGAATTGCATCTTGATGGGGCAAATATTAATTTTAAGAAAGGACAGAAAGTTGCTTTTATAGGTGAGTCTGGTTCTGGGAAAAGTACAATTTTGGCTTTAATGAGAGGTTTATATCAACCAAAAACTGGAGAGGTTTATTGTGATGGAAATAAAATTGAGAAGGGTTTTGTTGACTTGAAAGAACACATAACTTTAGTTCCCCAGGATCCTGAGATATTCAATAATACTATCTTGTATAATATCACAATGGATATTCGAACTAGAAGGAAAGATGTTGATGCTGTAATTGATATTGCGCAGTTTAGAAAGGTTGTGAATCGTCTTGAGAAAGGAATAAACACTAATGTTCTTGAAAAGGGGGTTTCCTTAAGTGGTGGTGAGAAACAAAGATTGGCTTTAGCGCGAGGCATTTTGGCTGGGAAACACAGTGAAATCTTATTGATGGACGAACCTACTAGCAGCGTCGATGCTCTTAATGAATCAAAAATATATGATAATTTGTTTAAGAAATATAAGGGAAAAACCGTTATTTCATCCTTGCACAAATTAAACTTGCTTAATAAATTTGATTATATCTATTTGTTCGATGGTGGAAAGATTGTTGCAGAAGGTACTTTGAAAGAGATGAAGAAAAATAGTAAGTTCAAAAGATTTAGTAGTAAATTTAATTGATTATTTTGAGAAACTAGCAATTAAACTTTCAAGTTGCACGAATTCATCAGAACCTTCAACCATTCTAAACTCGGCCTCTCCGCACTTTTCAACCATTTCCATCATTTTTTTGTTATCTATTTCTAAGTTCATGATTTCTTTTTGAATTTGTTTTATTATATCTAATCCAGAAAGTCCGTGCTTAGACATTGTATCTAATAGAAGGTCTCTTGCTTTGACGAAGTTCCCTGATGTGCACATGCCTAAAATTGTTTTTATTTCTTTGGGCTCCGCTGCGGAAACAATATCGTATACAGTTTCGTTTGTTACTACATCAGTTATTGCAGCGCAACTTTGTAAAATATTTTCTGACTTCCTTGCATCCCCATTACTTAATTCATAAATTGAATAGATTGCCTGCTCTTCTATCTTTACTCCTTCTTTTTCGCAGATATTTCCTATAATTTCTAATATATTTTCTCTTTCTAGAGGTTTAAATCTGAAGACAGTACATCTTGATTGGATTGGATCTATTATTTTTGAGCTATAGTTGCAAGATAGAACAAATCTACATGTTCTCGAATAATTCTCCATTGTTCTTCTTAGGGCTTGCTGGGCTTCTTTTGTTAATGAATCACATTCATCTAGATAAATTATTTTGAAAGGTGCATCTCTAATCGATTTTGTTCTGGCGAAATCTTTTACTTTTACTCTAATTACATCTATTCCCCTTTCATCGGATGCATTTAGTTCTAAGAAGTTGCTTTCCCAATTTTCACCAAACAATTCTCTTGCTATTATTAGTGATAAGGTTGTTTTTCCCACCCCTGCTGGACCTGAAAATAGTAGATGAGGCATATCTTTTTTCTCTACGAAGGCCTTTATTCTTGAAACTATCTTATCTTGTCCTTTTATTTCTGAGAATGTCTGTGGTCTATATTTTTCTGTCCAGATACTATCACCTAGAAAACAGAATGACCCCGTATTTATAAGAATTATGCGGCCATTTGGCAATTAATCAAAACATATATAAAAGGCAATACACCTTTTCGAATTATGAGAGTAACAAATGATATTAACATTATTTCTATCATTATTATATAGTCATGTCTCTCTCGGAGGCTTTTTCAATGGAAACATATTTAAAATATAGTTGTCAACGGTCAAAAAATGTATGATGCAAAGAAAATTGAGGAAGAAGTATTAGACTTTTGGAAAAAGAATAAGATTTATGAGAAATCTAAAGATAAGAATAAAGGTAAAAAACCGTTTTATTTCTTACAGGGTCCACCATATACTTCTGGTAGATTGCATTCTGGTCAGGCTTGGAATCATGCATTAAAGGACGCTATTCTTAGATATAAAAGGATGAACGATTTCCACGTCTGGGATAGAGCTGGTTATGATATGCACGGGATTCCAACCGCATCTAAAGTACAAACAAAATTAGGTTTGAAAACAAAAGAGCAGATTGTTGGTTTTGGTTTAGATAAATTTGCAAAGGAATGTATGAAGTTTTCTACTGAACATGCAAAATTGATGGATATTGATCTTTCTAATATGGGAATTTGGTTGGATTATGAAAATGCGTATCATCCAATTGACGAAGAGTGGATTGAAAGTATTTGGTGGTTAGTGAAGAGAGCTGATGAGCAAGATAGATTGTATGAGGGAGAAAAAACTATGAGCTGGTGTTCTGAATGTTCTACTGCTTTAGCTAAACACGAAACAGAGTATAAAGAGATAGAGGATAATTCAATATTTGTTAAATTTAAAGTTGAAGGTGCTGAAAATGAATATTTGATTATTTGGACCACTACGCCTTGGACAATAACATTCAATCTAGGAATAATGGTTAATCCAGAGTTTACTTATGTAAAGGCGAAAGTTGATAATGAAACTTGGATTATTGCGAAGGATCTTGCCGATAGTGTCATTAAAGAAAAACTTGGTAAAGAATACTCTATAATTGAAGAGCTTACTGGAGAAGATTTGGCAAGTACCAAATATTTGCATCCTTGGGAGAATGAAATTTTTGATTTGAAAAAAATAAGAAATGCACATAAGAATGCTTTTTCTGTTGTTTTATCTAAGGAGTTTGTAACTTTAGATGCTGGAACAGGATTGGTTCATATGGCTCCTGGTTGTGGACCCGAAGATTATGAAGTTGGTTTACAAAATAAGATTCCTCCTTTTAATTCAATTAATCAAGAAGGGGTTTTTCCGGAAGGTTATGGAGAAATTTCTGGTTGGGTTGCAAAAACTGATGATCAAAAATTCATAAAGAAATTATCTGAAGACGGTATTTTGTTGAATACTGAAAAAGTTAAGCACGATTACGCTCATTGTCAAAGGTGTCATAGTCCGGTTATATTTAGAACAACGAAGCAATGGTTCTTCAAGGTTGAAGATTTGAAAGATAAGATGATTGCTTTAAACAAACAAATACATTGGGTTCCTGAAACAATTAACAATGCATTCACTTCTTGGTTAGAAAATCTAAGAGATAATTCAATTACGAAACAAAGATTCTGGGGAACTCCAGTACCAATTTGGAGATGTTCTGATTGTGGAGATTATACTGTTGTTTCAAGCAAGGAAGAATTAAGTAAACTATCTGGAAAGATTCCTGAAAATTTACACATTCCTTGGATTGATGAAATTGAATTAGATTGTAAGTGTGGTGGAACAAAGAAAAGATTGCCAGATGTTTTGGATGTTTGGATAGATGCGGGCGTTGCATCTTGGGCTTGTTTGTATTATCCTAAGAGGGAGGATTTATTTGATAATTTATTCCCTCCAGATTTAATTTTAGAGGGCGGTGATCAAATAAGAGGATGGTACAATCTACTTATGGTTTGTTCTGTTCTTGGTTTTGATAAAATTCCTTTCAAGAATAATTATACACACGGGATGCTTACTGATGTAGAAGGGGTTAAGATGTCAAAGTCTCTTGGAAATGTTCTGTCTCCTTATGAAATTATTGATAAACATGGTGTTGATGCTATGAGACTTTATTTTACACAAAATAATGCAGGAGAAGATATTAATTTTAGTTGGGCTGAAGCAAAAATGAAACAGAGAAATTTGAATGTTCTTTGGAATGTACACAATTATTTGATTGAACACCATAAAGCTTTGAGCAATGGTAATTTGCAACATGGTGAAAATGGTTTGGAGGAAAAATATATTCTTTCTAGATTGAATAGGACAATAAAACGAGTAACTGAGCTTTATGAGTTTTATAGACTAGATGAAGTTCCTGGTTTGATAGAGGAAATGTTTTTGGACTTGAGCAGAGAGTATATACAATCTGTTAGAGATAAAGTAAACAAAGATCCTGAATTAGTTTTGAATACAATTTTCCACGTTTTGTTTGAGTCATTGAAAATGCTTGCTACTGTTTGTCCATTAATATCTGAAAAGATTTACCAGAATCTAAAAGAAGAGTTTGGTTTGAAGGTTGAAAGTATTCATTTGTTTGACTGGCCAGAACCTTCTGAGAGTTTGATAGATACAAAGTTGGAAGAAAACTTTTTGGTTGCTAAACAAATCATACAAGCCGGACTTTCTGCAAGGGAGAAATCTAACATGGGAGTTAGATGGCCATTAAACAAAGTTACTGTTGTTTCTAGAAATAAAGATGTTAGAGAAGCAATAAGTTCTCTAGAGGCGTTCATTTTATCTAAACTTAATATTAAACATATAGAATTTAAAGAAAAGTCAGATTCTTTTAGTGTTGAGTTTAGTCCTAATAAAACTGCACTAGGTAGAGATTTTAAAAGAGATGCACCAAAAATAATTAGGAAGCTTGATGAAAAACTTATGGGAGAAATTGTTGAAGGTAAACAAACTATTATTGATAAGTTCAATTTGAATAAAGATCATGTTTTAGTGAAACAAATTGTTCCAGATAATTTGAAAGTTTCTGAGTTTAAATATGGACATGTAATTTTGGACAGTAAAGTCACGAAAGAACTTGAAATAGAAGGTTATGTTCGTGAATTAATTAGAAGATTGCAAGACCTAAGAAAGGAGATAAAATTGAAAAAATCAGATAAGATTAATCTTTCCATTGAAACCGATTTAGACATCTCTTCATGGGAGAATTTCTTGAAGGAAAGGATTGGTATAAATGACTTGGTTCTTGGAGATAAGGGCTATTCAGAATTTAGAGAGTTTGAGATAAAAGATCATAAATTCAAGATTCACTTTGAGATTTTTAACAACTAAAGAATAGGTACCGACTTCCATATCCCTTTATATATTTTTCCTTTATCTTATTTGAATATATTATGTTAGAGTGGGGGTTAAGAATATGGCTGAAGAAAAGAAAAAAGTGACGATTAAGATTGTTAATATTGTTTGTTCTAGCTCATTGGAGCACGATGTTCATTTAGTAAAGCTTGCTGAGACGTTAACTAATACAGAATACAATCCCGAGCAGTTTCCAGGGCTTGTTATGAGAATAAGAGATCCTAAGACGTCTGCGTTGATATTTAGTTCTGGTAAGATAGTTTTGACTGGTGCCACTTCGTTGAAGATGGTCAGAGAGTCTATTAATCAGATAATCAAATCTGTAGCTAAAATAGGTGTTAAAGTAAAAGTAACTCCTAAGATTACTGTTCAAAATATGGTTGCCTCTGGTCAGATAGGAATGGTTCTTAATTTGAATAAGTTAGCCATGAAGCTCGAGAATGCAGAGTATGAGCCTGAGCAGTTCCCTGGGTTGGTGTATAAATTACCTGGGACTAGAGCGACTTTCCTATTGTTTAGCAATGGTAAGATAGTTTGTACGGGGACTAAATCTGAGACTGATTTGAGGGATGCTGTAAGGAAGCTAATCCTTACTCTTAAAAAAATAAAGTAGACCCCCATAATCTTTTTATTTAGTATCGCTTTTTACTTTGGGGGGTAAATAATGCAAGAGGATAGTTTCTCACAGGTAGATGAATTTAAGGAATTCTTTGAATCAGTATATTCTGATAGTCTGATGGATATCAGCAAGAAAGGCGGGAAATCAATTTTGATTGACTTTCAGGAATTGTCTAGATTTAACGTTGACTTGGCTGAGCAATTATTGAATGATCCTGGTGAAACCCTTTTGAATGCTGAGTTAGGAATTGACCAAATTGGTTTGTCTTTGAAACGAAAAATAAGAGTTAGATTTTATAATTTGCCTGAATCTCAATTTGTCAAGGTAAGAGATATCAGAAGTAATGATATAGATGATTTTATAGTTATTGAAGGGATTGTTAGACAGGCTTCTGATGTAAGGCCCCAAGTTGTTTCTGCTAAATTTGAATGTCCTACTTGTGGAAACGTTTTGTCTATTCTTCAGTTGGAGGCTGCTTTCAAAGAACCTTCAAGATGTAGTTGTGGTAGGCAAGGCAGATTTAAATTAATTGCAAAAGATTTAGTTGACGCTCAAAGATTAGTTATTGAGGAAGCTCCAGAAGATTTGGATGGTGGTGACCAACCTAAGAGACTTAGTGTTTTTCTTAAGGAAGATTTAGTTGAACCAAGAATGGAGAAGAAAACTACTCCAGGTAGCAAGATTAGGCTCACTGGTGTTGTTAAAGAAATTCCTGTTTTTTTGAAGACCGGTGCTCAATCTACAAGATTTGATTTGATTATGGAAGCAAACTATATTGAACCTCTGCAAGAGACTTTTGAGAGTTTGGATTTTACAAAAGAGGAAGAAGAAGCAGTGAAAAAATTATCCAAAGACCCAAAGTTATTGAATAAGTTAGTCAGTACGATTGCTCCGTCTATTTTTGGTTATAATGAAATAAAGGCTTCTCTTTTGATGCAGTTATTTGGTGGAAGAAGAAAGATACTGTCTGATGGTTTGATTAGTAGAGGAGATATTCACATACTTTTGGTTGGTGATCCTGGTGCTGGAAAATCACAGTTGTTGCAGTTCATTGGTAAGGCTGCTCCTAAAGCAAGATTTGTTAGTGGAAAGGGAGCTTCCGGTGCAGGAATAACTGCTTCTGTTGTTAGAGATGAATTTTTGAAAGGTTGGAGTTTAGAAGCTGGTGCAATGGTTTTGGCAAATAAAGGAACATGTGCAATTGATGAGTTAGATAAGATGTCTCATGAAGATAGAAGTGCGTTGCACGAAGCTTTGGAACAACAGACTGTTACAATTGCAAAAGCAAATATTCAAGCAACGTTGAGAGCAGAGACTACTGTTTTGGCAGCAGCAAATCCAAAGCAAGGAAGATTTGATCCTTACACTCCGATTGCTTCTCAAATAGATTTACCTCCTGCATTGATTAGTAGATTTGATTTAATATTTCCAATTAGAGATTTACCAAACAGGGATCAAGATACTAGCATAGCTTCCCATATATTGGATCCCCCTAAGGAAAAAGAAATTTCTGAAAAAGGTGTTGATTTAGATTTATTGAGAAAATATATTTCATTTGCCAAAAATAATATCCATCCTGAATTAAGTGATGGTGCAAAAGAAGAGATAAAGAATTTTTATGTCAATCTGAGAAATAATCCTTCTTCTCCAATGGCTTCCGATCAAGAAGTTAAACCAATACCGGTAACACCAAGACAGCTTGAAGCTATTGTTAGATTGGCTGAAGCATCGGCAAGAGTTAGATTAGCAAAGACCGTTTCTAAGAATGATGCAAAGTTAGCGATTAATCTTTTAAAATATTGTTTGACTCAAGTTGGATTTGATGAAGAGACTCAGAGTTTTGATATTGATAGGATGCAAACTGGAATAAGCGCTTCTGAAAGAGGAAGAATAATTGCTGTTAAAGAAATAATTCAAGAGCTTGAAGTTAGATCAGATACAAAAACTCTTTCACTAGAAGAAATAAAATCTGAGGCAGAAAGTAAAGGCATTCCAGAGGACAAACTTATTGAGATTGTTGAGAAATTAAAAAGAAGTGGAGATATTTTTGAACCAAAAAGAGGACATATACAGAGAATATAATGGATAATCAACAAATAAGACAGATTGCATACAAAGTTAGGATTTTTGATTTGGTTAATGGTGAATATGTTCAGCAATCTGGAGAGTGGGATCCAAATTATGTTTTGATTGGTGAAAATAATGTATCAAGAGTTAATATCATTGCAACCGTTATAACTAATTATAAAAGTGAAGATGGAGGATATTCTACAGTTACAATTGATGATGGTTCTGGAAATATTCAAATAAAGGCTTGGAAGGAAGATACAAAAACATTGGAGAAAGTAGATGTTGGGGATATTATTCTTTTGGTCGGTAGAGTTAGAGAATATAATGGAGAAAAATATCTTACTGCTGAAATAATTAAGAAACTAGACAAACCAGAATGGTTGTCTTATAGAAAAAAAGAATTATCTAAGTTATATGGTGAGCAAAAAGGTGCAGTTGAGCAGCCAAAAATTGCTGAACCTGTTGCTGAAGAACAGCCAATTACGATTCAAGAGGAGTCTGTTGTCGAAGAATCTTCTAGTGAAGGAGACAGACAAAAAATCTTAAATATCATAGAAAAACTCAGCTCAGTAGAAGGAGCAGACAAATTAGAGATAATTAAAGAGTCTAAAGTTGAAGAAGACAAAGCAAACGAAATAATTCATGAGCTCCTTAGAGAAGGCGAGATTTTTGAAATCAAACCAGGAAAGGTTAAAATATTAGGATGAGCGATTACGAAGCACTTTTGGAAAGAGCAAGGTCAAAGTTACCTAAGACTGTACACTCTGGAGAGAGATTTGAAATTCCTAAATTGATTTCTAGAATTGAAGGAAATAAAACAATAATAACTAATTTTGCTCAAGTTTCAAGTTTGTTGCATAGAGATCCTAAACAGATTTTAAAATATTTGCAGAGGGAATTAGCAACTCCTGGAAATATTGATGGTCCAAGATTAATTTTGGGTAGAAAATTAAATTCATTTCTTATAAATGAAAAAATAGCTAAGTATACCAAAGATTTTGTTTTGTGCCAAGATTGTGGAAAGCCCGATACTCAATTAACTAAAGATGATAGAGTTTTGATGCTAAAATGTATGGCCTGTGGAGCTAAGCATCCTGTAAAGGCTAAGATATAATGTATGTAAAAAGACATGAATCAAAGGATAGGATTGTAATTGCTATCTGTGATGAAGATTTGATAGGTAAAAAATTCTCTGAAGATGATTTGGTATTAGATGTTTCTGAAAGATTTTACAAAGGCGATAAAAAAAGTGAGGAAGAGGTTGAAGAAATTCTGAGAAATGCTAGAAATATTAATATGGTTGGTAAGGGGACAGTTAATTTTGCCCTTAAAATAGGTATTTTAAATAAAGATAGTATAATAACTATAGATGGCGTGCCACATGCACAGATAGTTGAGGTTTAAATGTTTCATAAAGCTAAAATCCAAATACGTCCCTTTGATGAGAAAGTTATAAAATTTGTTTATGCTAGTTTGAAAAAAGAAGGTATTACAATAACTGAGGAGAAAAAGTTAAGGGAAGGTTTGGATATCAATACGAATAATGCTACATTTGCTGTAACTCTTTCTAGAAGATTTAAGCAGCAGTTCAATGGTGAGACTAAAATTACTCGTTCTTTGATTGGTGAAGATAAAAAAGCAGGTAAGAGGATCTATAGGGTTACTGTGCTGTTGAGGCTGATTCCTAAAGAGGAACCTTTATAAAACTAATTCTGGGTCTTTATTTTATGTACAGGAAGCCTAACAATAAATACAAGAAAAAGGACGCTGGTGCAGACCAGCCAATTAGAGTTAGGACTCCAAAAGGAAGAGAAGTAATAGGCATAGTTACGCAAAGACTTGGTGGTTCTAGGATGAATGTTGCCTGTATGGATGGAAAAACTAGAATTTGTAGGATTCCTGGAAGATTAAAAAGAACTCTTTGGATAAGAGAAGGTGCAGTTGTTATTGTAGAACCTTGGGAATTTCAAGGCGATGAAAAGGGAGACTTGATTTGGAAATATAACGGTGCACAGATTGAATGGTTAAGAAGGAAGGGATTACTTAAAGAAATCTCAGAAGAATTCTAAGATGCAAGAAGAAGTAAAAATACCAAAGGAAAGGATTGCAGTTCTCATTGGAGAAAAAGGAAACGAGAAGAAGAGAATCCAGAAGAGAACCAATACTAAAGTAACTGTTAGTTCTAAAGAAGGCGACGTTTTAATTGAGGGTGAAGATTCTGTTGATGTTATGGTTGCTAGAGATGTTGTTAAAGCAATTGGTAGGGGTTTCAATCCAGATGTTGCTTTGGGTTTGACAAATGAGGAAAATAGTTTTGTATTGATTAATATTCATGACCTTGTTGGTAAGTCTAAGAAACAAGAAGTTAGAGTTAGATCTAGAGTTATAGGTACTGATGGTAAGTGCAGAGTGCGTATAGAAAACTTGACAAATACTTCTATTGTTATTTTTGGAAAAACTGTTGGGATAATTGGTAGAGTTGAAGATGTTGATTTGGCTAGAAGAGCTTTGGAGAAATTAATCAATGGTTCTCCTCATATGAAAGTTTACAAGTGGATTGAGATGCAAAAGGAGAAGGAAGCCACATAAATCTTTAAATATAAAATTCTCTAAACAAGAAAAATGCAAACAAAATTAAGTGAAAGTTCGGAAGAAATGATTCATGCAATTGATCAAGCTAAGAAACAGAGAGAAATTTCTATATCTGAATTTTTTACAAAGAATAGACACTTGCTTGGTTTTGATAATCCTTTGAAGGCCTTGTCTACTACGATTAAAGAAGGTGTTGATAATGCTTTAGATGCCTGTGAAGAGGCAAATATCTTGCCTGACTTGAAAATAGAGATAGTTCAGGTTTCAGAAGGCAGGTTTAAAGTTATTATTGAAGATAATGGACCTGGAATTGTTAAGGATCAAATTCCAAAAATATTTGGTAAGTTACTTTACGGTTCAAAATTCCATAAGTTGTCTCAAACTAGGGGCCAACAGGGTATCGGTATTTCTGCTGCCGGGCTGTATGGTCAGCTAACAACAGGTAAGCCCATAAAAATTACTTCTAAGATTGGAAAGGGAAAGCCTGCACATTATTATGAGATTCATATTGACACATCAAAAAATGAACCAGAGATAGCTAAAGATATTGAAGTTGATTGGAATGGTGAACATGGAACAAAAGTAGAACTTGAGATGGAAGGAAAGTACCAGAAAGGTAAAAGATCTGTTTCTGAATATTTGAAGCAAACTGCAATTTCTAATCCTCATGTTAATTTGAGTTTTAAAGAACCAGATGGAACTAAAACAGAATATTTGAGAGTTACAAAGACCATGCCTGTTAAACCAAAGGAAATCAAACCTCATCCGGATGGTATTGAGTTAGGAATCCTTATTGATATGTTGAAAGGAACAAGTTCAAGAACTCTTCAAAGCTTTTTATCTACTGAATTTTCTAG
>CAYMSW010000017.1:0-14610 GCA_964393215.1 Candidatus Woesearchaeota archaeon | reverse complement strand
TTTTGCTGGGACTATTAGATTTGCAAACCAGGAAATGAAGTAAATTTCTGTTACGTCTTTCGTTTTTTTCTTTATGTCTATGTTTTTTAAGAGAAGGTTCCATCTAAGACCTCTTGGTATGAAAGATAAATAGAAGATTAGAAGTCCCAAGATGTAGTAGCCAACGTTCATATTTACAATATAGCCCTTTATTTCGTTTAGATCTACTTTGTAGAAAAGGAAAACTAGAATTGCTATAACAATTAAGAATGAGAAAATTGTTTTTTTATCGATTTTGATTCCGTTCATAGTTGGAAATTTGTTGGTTTTTATTTAAACTTAACGTTTTGTTGGATTTCAGAAGATTTATAAAATTTTGGCCGTTTTCGATTTAGATAAAATGAGAGAAATAAAAGCCGATTTACATGTTCATCTTGGTTCTGGGAACAGAGAATCTGTAGAACGTATTTCTAAGCTTGGCTTTAACAGGATTGTTGATCATTTTCATAGGAAGCTTGGTCCAGGGGGTGTTGTTGGACTTTGTAATTTTAGGGATCCAGAAGATTATATTGGGGAAGATAATCGTTATGAGCATTTTGCACATCTAGAAGATGGTTATGATAGAGTTAATCTTGGAAATGCAGTTTGGGTTCCAGAAAGAGATATTTTGATTGTTAGAGGAGAAGAAGTTTGTATGGCGGATAGAGGCAAAATGGTTCATTCTTTAATTCACGGGACTTGCGAGGGAACTTCAATTTCTCCAGGAAAGCCATTAGAGGATACATTGGATGAAGCTGATGAAGAAAACGGAATTTCAAGTGCAGATCATTGTTTTAATAAATTGGGTTTGATTTATCATTTGAAAGATGACCCAGATAGAATGATTAAAGTTTTGAGTAAATTAACTGGGATGGAGATTTATAATTCTGAATGTATTGGTTCAAATGGGAAAGCAGAGAGATTTTATTTTGGAAATAGATTGGCTTTCCCTTGGTTAGGGGCCTTTTATTCTTCTGATGCACATACGTTGTGGGAGTCCGGTTCTAGTCATACTATTTTAGATATGCCTGAAGATTATAGTGGGTTTAGAAATTCTGAATCTGTTGTTGATTGGTTAAGGTCAGCTATTAGTTCTAGTAAAACTCCTAAAGGGAAGAAAGGAGGAGTGTTAGTTGGCTCTGTTGGTTTTGCTAATCATGTGCTTGGGATATTTAGAGAGGAAGGAGATGGAAGTGCTGTTAAAGGTGTTCCAAGATTTGTGAAAAGGTATGTTTTAGATAAATAGTTATTTCTTAACTATTGCTATTATTGATAATCCAAATGGAAAATTAATGTTTTTTAGAAGCTTTGCTTCGAAGTTTAGAACTTTTGTTAAAATTTTGTTTGTTAAATTTGATACTGGTTTTACTTCAGATTCTTGTTTCTTTTTTTCTGTTAATCTTTTTATTAGTGCTATTGGGAAAAGAATTGTATTTGAATAAGTTATTTTTTCTATTTTAAATCCAGATTGTTCTAAAAGATTTCTTAATTGTTTTTTTGTATATCTTCTTTCTGTGAATACTGCTTCGTCGTGGTTGCTTTTCATAAAATTGTAAGAAGCGACTTGAATTAACAATCTTCCATCTGCTTTCAAAGTTCTGTTTATTTCTTGTAATGCTTTTTTGTCATCGTTTACCCATTTGTGATAAATTACATCTATAGAAGTTATCAAATCGAAAGTGTTGTCTTCAAAAGGAAGTTCTTCTACTGAACCTTTTTCTACGTTTATGTTTCTTTCTTTGCAGAATTTTATTGCTTCATCAGAAATGTCTATACCTTGAGCTTCTCCGTATTTTTCTAAGTTTTTTACAATGATCCCTGTTCCACAACCAGCGTCGAGAACTTTCAAGTTTTCTCTTTTTTCAAATTTGTTTAGTAAAGTGAATAGAATTTTCCTTGTTCCCTTGAACCACCAATGATTTTCTTCGTGATTGTAGAGTTTTTCATATTCCTCATTTCTCATTTTTTAACTTGCTGTAGTAGTCTTCATAATACTTTCTAAATTCTCCAGATTTTACTCTTTGCCACCACTCTTTATTGTTTTTGTACCATTCTACAGTTTGTTTCATTCCCTCTTCGAAATTTGTTCGTGGCTCCCATCCAAGCTTTTGTCTTATTTTTGAGGAATCAAGTAAGTATCTTCTATCATGGCCCGGCCTATCTTTGACATTTTTTTTTAGAGTCTCTGGTTTTCCTAGGACTTTTAGAATCATGTCTGTAATTTGTTCTACACTTTTTTCTATTGTAGTTCCTACGTTGTATGATTCTCCAGATATTCCGTTGTGAATAATTAAGTCAACTGCTTTACAATGATCAATAACATGAACCCATTCTCTTTTATTTTGAGAACTTTTGAAGAGCGGTAGTTCTTTGTCCTCCATTGCATTTGTTGCGAATAATGGAATTAGTTTTTCTACGTGTTGATTTGGACCGTAATTGTTTCCGCAGTTGCTTATTGTTACGGGGACTCCGAAAGTGTTGAAGTATGCCATTACAATGTGGTCTGCTCCTGCTTTTGATGCGTTGTAAGGCGTTTTTGGTTTGTAAGGTGATGTTTCTGAGAATGTTTCTTCCGAGTCTAAAGGTAAATCTCCGAAGACCTCACACGTAGAAATATGGTGGAATCTTTCTACCTCTGTTTGTCTTGCTGCTTCTAGGAGGCTTTGTGTTCCGAGAATATTTGTTTTAATGAAAATGCTTGGGTCAAGAACACCCCTATCATTGTGGGATTCTGCTGCGAAGTTTACAACGATATTTGGTTTATGTTCTTCAAATATTTCTTTTATTTTTGGAAGGTTTGCAATATCTTCCTTTACAAATGTGTAGTTTGGATTGTTTTCAACTTCTCTTAGGTTTTCTAAATTTCCAGAATAGGTTAGAAGATCCACGTTTACTATTTTGTAGTCTGGATATTTTTCAAGCATATATTTTACGAAATTACTTCCAATAAATCCTGCTCCGCCTGTTACTAAAACTGTTTTCATTTTATATCCATCTTTTTTACCATAGTGCTTGCATAATGTAAGGATTCAGTTGTTCCCGCATCACACCAAAGACCTCTTACTATAGCATATCTTAGTTCATTATTTTTTAAATATTCGTTGTTTACGTCGGTTATTTCTAATTCTCCTCTTTCCGAAGGGTTTATTTTGTCAATCATTTCAAATACTCCTTTGTCATATTGATACAGTCCTATTATTGCATAATTTGATTTTGGGTTTTCTGGTTTTTCTTCTACGCTAACTATTTTATTGTCTTCTATTTGTGCTATTCCATATCTTTTTGGATCTGCAACTATTTTTAAGAAAACTTTTGCTCCGCCATCAAAGTTTGTTAAGTCGAATGTTTCTTCTATAACATTATCTCCAAGAATTACGGTTAGGTCATCCCCCCCTGCAAATTCTCTTGCAAGTGATAGAGCTCCAGCGATTCCGCTTGCAGTATCTTGTATTTCGTAAGTGAATCTGGCTCCAAATTCTTTTCCAGATCTTAAGAGGTTCATGAAGTCTCCAGCATGTTCCGGACCGCATACAATCATAATGTCTTTTATTCCACCCTTGATTAGAGTCTCAATTGGGTAGTATATCATTGGTTTGTTATATATTGGTAGAAGATGTTTATTTGTGACTAAAGTTAGAGGATGTAGCCTGCTCCCTGTTCCGCCAGCTAGAATGACGCCTTTCATAAATTAGAGGAGTGAAAATTCATTTATAAGTTTAGTTATATGTAAGACCTGTTCTTCGGAAAGTTCTGGAAAAAGAGGTAAAGAGACAATTTCTTTGGCGTGAGACTCTGAAATAGGGTATGACCCTTCCTTTTGGTTTAAATCCTGGTAAGCTTCTTGTATGTGTGCTGGAATAGGATAGTGAATTTGGGTTCCTACTTCATGTTCTCTTAAGTAATGCATTAATTGGTCTCTGTTTTGTGTTCTAATTACATATAAATGGTAAACGTGGTTTGCATATCCTGCTTCTTTTGGGGTTACTACATTTTTTAATTCTCTTGTGTAGATATTTGCTAGTTTTCTTCTCTTTTCATTCCATTCGTCTAAGTGTTTTAATTTGACTTTGAGAATTGCTGCTTGAATTTCATCTAGTCTTGAGTTTGTTCCTTTTTCTGCATGGACGTATCGACCTTTTTGTCCATAATTTCTTAGCATAATTAGTTTTTCTTTTATTTTTTCATCATTTGTAGTAATTAGTCCTGCATCACCATATGCACCTAAATTTTTGCTTGGGTAAAAGCTGAAACAGCCTATAGCTCCAAAGTTTCCGGTTTTTTTGCCTTTGTAAGTTGCTCCTTGTGATTGTGCGCAGTCTTCTATAATAGGAATGTGATGCTTGTTTGCTATTTCTAGGATTAAATCCATGTCTGCTGATTGTCCGAATAAGTGCACTGGAATAATTGCTTTTGTTCTTGCTGTTATTGCTTGTTCTAAATTTCTTGGATCTATTGTGTAGGATTCTGGATCAATGTCTACAAATACAGGAGTTGCTCCGGTTAGAGAGATTGCACTTATTGTTGGGATCGCTGTGTTTGGAACTGTTATTACTTCGTCTCCTTCTCCTACATTTAATGCTAGAAGTGCTAAGTGAAGTGCATCTGTTCCAGAACCTACACCTATTGCGTATTTTGACCCATTGTATTTTGCAAATTCTTGTTCAAATGCTTCACACTCTTTTCCAAGAACAAACCAGCCAGAATCTAGAACTCTTTGTACTGCTTCATCTATCTCTTGTTTTATTTCTTGATATTGTGCGCTTAAATCAAGCATGGGGATTTTCATTTTTACCAATAGTGGCTTTTGTGTTGCCTATAAAACTCTATTGTTTTTTTCAATCCCTCTTTTATTTCTACCTTTGGCTCCCAGCCAAGAATTTTGTTTATTTTTCTATAACTACAATATGTGCTTCCAACGTCTATTTTCTTTTTTTCATCTGGAAATGGAACCACAGAGTAATTTCCAGAGCCATTTGCTTCTATCAATTCCTTTACGAAGTCTTTTAATGAAATTGGGTTAAAGTGTCCAAGGTTGAATCTTCTCCCGTTGCTTTCATTTTTTGTAGCTGCCATAAGGAATGCATGGTTTACATCGTCAACGTAATTTATGTCTCTTAGTTGTTCTCCTGTCCCGAATACTTTTATTTCTTCTCCGTCTATAATTTGTCTTATGAACCAGGGGATGAATCCTTGTCTACTGTGTTTCATTAATTGTCTTGGTCCAAATGTGTTTGTTAATCTTAGTGAGCAGGCTTTTAATCCGTAAACATTGTTGTAAAGTAAATGGTACCATTCTCCAGCCATTTTGTTTATTCCATTTACGTCTGTTGGTTTTAGTATGTGTGTTTCGTCTATTGGAAGGTATTCTGGCTTTCCATAAATTTGTCTTGTGCTTGCGTAGACTATTTTCACATCGTTGTTGTTGTTTTTTCTGCAAGCTTCTAGTAAAGAGAGCTGACTTGTACAGTTTATATCTAAATCTGTGAAAGGATCGTTCATGCTGTCTATGTGACTTACCTGACCAGCTAGATTGAAGATGAAATCTTTATCTAGAATTAAGGTTTGAATTGCATGTTTGTCTCTTATGTCCGATATATGTAGATCTACTTTGTCTCTTATGTCTTCTATATTGAATAAGTTTCCACCATATTCAGGAATCAAAGAATCAACTATTGTTACGTTTGCTCCTAATCTTACTAGCTCGTGTGCTAAATTACTACCTATAAAACCAAGTCCACCAGTGATGAGAACATTTTTTCCTTCGAACTTGTTTCCATATGTTTCCATGTCTGTTTGGGGAGTTTTTAGATATTTAAAAATAAAGTATATACTGGAGAATATATTTCATATATTTTATAAATGGTTTATCTTTTGTGCTTTAATGTCAAAATCTAAAATTTATCTTATTGGAACTGGATTAGTTCCCTCCGAGATTGAATGTCAGTATAATTCTTCTGATAGGATTAAAGTTGAAAGCACGCTTTCTGAAAAAATAGAGGAAGAAAGAAGTGGATTGGATTCAAGCATAACTCCTGGTCAGATGTTTAATGTTAAATCTCTCGTTAGATTGCGTAGTGGAGAATTGTGTATTGCAGCAGGATATGTTGATTACGTTGAACATGTAGCTCATGCTATGGCTGGAATTTCAGATAGGTCGCTTTTGGATTCTAGGTTTAATGCTTTTTGTACTGAGTCTCTTGATCGTACAACTGATGGATTATTAATTGCTTTGAGAAGAGATGTTACGTTACCCCATGGTCCAGGAATTTATACTGGTGCTGGCGGATATGGTGTTCATTTTAGAGGAAGGGATGTGGATGGTAGGTTTGTGCCTTTAAATCGTTCTAATCCCTTTGATGTTATAAGTTTTTATGTAAATAGGGAACTTGGTGTCCCTGAGGATTCTTTTTCTCTGGAGTGGTTGGGTATGGCCAAATGTTATGATCTTTCTTTTGATTTTCCAGTTGATTTTTTGACGAGACTTTCTCACAGTGCAGATGATATCCTGAGAATTAGATCGGATAGGAGTGATGGCGAAGGTCATGTTTTAGATGACATGATAAATTTTGTACAAGATGATCCGCTTGAGATTATGAAATTTTTAGATTTAATTGGTGTTGAGAAAGGTTCTCTTCCTAAGGATGGTTTTGGTCTTCAATATGGGGAAAATCCTTTAACTGGTAAACTTGGTTTTAACGATGATTTTTTGGCTGTTATTTTGCAACATATGAGAGTTAATCACCCCTCTTTTTATAATTGTGCTGTTCAGATTTTAGATGATAAAGGATATGAGATTGTAGATGTTTCTCTTCAGTCTGAGGCAGTACTTGATGTTTCGGAAGAATTGTTGCCTTGATCTTCTTTTTGTTTTTTCTTTCCCTTTCTTAAAAGAACTATGTTTATCCAAAGACTGATTAGTCCCCATAGAGTTCTTATTACTCTTTTTGGATTGAAGAATTGGGATTGTCCGTGTTGTCTATCGTAGTGATTTACTGGAATGTCCTTTATTGTGAATTTGGCATCACCTATTTTTTTCATCATTTCTACGCAAATCATACCAGAATCTGATTCCAGTTCTATTTCATCAAAAATTTTCTTATGCATTAGCCTGAAATCACAATCAACATCTTTTACTTTTAGATTGAATGCCAAATGCATTCCGAAATTGTAAACCTCTCCGACTATTTTTCTGTGTAGTCCGTCTGCCCTGTTTAGTTTATATCCATTGACTACATCGTATTCGTCAATAAATGGCATTAATCTTTCTATTTCGTAGATATCGTATTGAGCATCACCGTCTGTATAGAAGATTAGATCTTTTGTTGCATTTTTGAAGCCAGATTTTAGTGCTCCACCATAACCCCTGTTTTTTTCATGGTGTACTACTTTTAATCTTGGATCATCTTTTGCTAATTGGTCTGCAATTTCTCCAGATTTGTCTGGCGAGCAATCATCAACCATAATAATTTCCCAATCATCAGAGAATTTTGGTAATGTTTCCTTTAATTTTTTTACCATTATTTCTACAGTTCCTTCGTCATTATACATAGGGAAAAATGCAGAAATGCTATGCTTCTTTTTTTCTTCACCGTCTTCCATCTGTTTTCGAGATTACTCTTTGTTTAAAAGCTTATTGTCTTTTTTTAGCTTGTAAATTCCAAGTATGAAAACTATTATTGGAATTGTAACATATATTGCTGTAGTTAGTTTTGTTACCGATGCAGCGAAGATAAACAAAGTTGGAACTAGTGCAAGTCCTAAGGTATTTATCAAAACCATTTTTTCTAGGATATTTATTTTCAGTTTTATTATCCAGGGAAGTAATGGTATGAAGTATAGGAATATGAATGCTGCAGAAAATTTAATTACGTTGATAAAGTTTTTCAAAAATATACCTGCTAATAGGACAATTATGATTTCGTAAATTATTATTTCTTGTATTTGCTTTTTAGTTTCCATTTTGTTTTCCTAAAATTGTGAATCTTCCTTGATTATAAATGATTTCATATCCTTGGTGTTGGGTTAACCATGATATGAGTTGTCCATTTATCTCTCCTATTTCTGGGGATAAGTGTTCCATAAATACGTAATTGAAGTTTGTTATTTGTTGTGTTTTACTTAGCGGTTCGTATTTTTCAAAACTGAAGTACCCAGTTCTTTTGCTCCACTTTCCCCAGTCTGCGTACCCGCTCCAGAATCCATTTATTGTATTTGGATCTTGTCCCTGTGAAATTCCCGTTAGATATGTTATTAGCTGTTCTTGATCTAACGTGAATCTATTTCTTTTGAAGTAAGTTCCAGACAATTGGTAGTCTCCTTCTAAGACGAGCATGTTTTCTCCTTCTGGTACGTTTTCTTGTACCCATAACATTACTTCATATTTGTCTTCAGGTATATGTTCATAAGCAAGTTGTTCTTTGAGTAGACCATGCGCAGGTACTGCCGCCCCAATTAGTAGTATTAGTGCGAGTATTGTTAGTATCAGTTTACTTTTGAAGACTTTTGATATGTTTTTTATTCCTAAATGATATATTCCGTAGGCAATTATTGGTGCCAGTAGATAGATTAAGAATCCTCCCCTCATTCTTAGGAGATAATATCCAGTGTGACCGTGCATGAAATACGGGAGGATGTAGAGAATCGCTCCCATGTAAGCCATCCATAGAATTACTCCCTTGTATTTTTTGTAGTTCATTAATAAGAGTAGTAAACCATATCCTCCAAATATTAAGAGAATCCAAGGTATACTTTCTATTCCTTTTGCAAACGGTGCGCTTTCATAGTTTGGTGGTCCAAATTCGAATAACTTTTCATCCTGGCTTGCAGAACCCAAATCTCCGAACATAAGAATTGGCATAAAAATTATTAGAGAGATTATAGGAATTATTGCATACCCTATGAATTTTTTTATCTTTTCTTTGTTTTCTATTTTTTCAGTTAATATTTTCCATAAGATTACTAGGAGAAGTGGGAAAAAGAATATCATTACTGGTGGGAACATTAGAAATGTTGCTGTCGTGGTTATGCTTAGTGCTACTATTTTCCAGAGTTTTAATTCTTTGAATAAATCTATTATGAATACGATTGATAGAAGTAAGAAAGGAGTTACACTTGATTGTAGCCAGATTCCTATATACAGGTAGTAGAGCCAATTTGTTATTTGTATTGGAATAACTATTAGCCCGGCTGCAATTATTGAAGTTATTTCTGATTTGAATAAACGTCTTGTTAGCATGTATGTTATTGGGATCGCTAATGCTGAGAGGATAACTACAATCAGATAAGATAAATTCCACTCTTCAATCCCTGTTAGTTTGATTAATGGAGCTATCATTACTGCTTGGTGTTGTGCAACAATACTTGTGACATCATTATGTCCTTCTGCATCCCAAGAAGGATTTCCAAATATCTCTCCTGTGTTAGCTACATGATCTGCAGCAATTACGTGGTAGAATGCGTTTGCAGCTTTGAGATTTCCGGGGTGGGTTGGATTTAAACCATCTAATTGGACTCTAAAGAACAATCCTGCTAGAAATAAGACCAGTATTATTAGAATTGCTATCTTTTTTCCGTTTAATTTCATTAAATCAAACCTCTTCCTTTGTGAGTTGACCTTTGTTTATTAAATCTTGGTATTCTTGGTCTATGTTTTGTGCGATTATTTTCCAGTCGTACTTTTTTACTAGATTTGTCCCTTCCTCTATTTTTTGGTTGTGGAACTCTTTGTTTTTTAGAAGTTGGAGAAGTTTGTTTGCTAAATCTTCTGTGTTTTTCTGTTTGAAAATTAGTCCACCCTTTCCTTCTTCAGTTACTTCTCTTAGAACTTCTATATCTGAACAAATATATGGGACTTTTGAAGCCATCGCTTCTGCGAGAACAATTCCAAAGCCCTCTAGAATACTTGGCAAACAGAAAATATGTGATTTTTTTAAAGTTTTTATTACATCTTTGTGTTCTTTTACAAATCCAGTGAACTCTACGTTGTTTTCCAAGTTTAATTCTTTTGTTAGTTGTTTTAGATTGTTTGTTTCTTCTCCCCTTCCTATGATTATTGTTTTTATATTTGGAATTTGTTCTTTTAGTACTGCAGTTGCTCTTATTAAATCTTGAACTCTTTTTTTTGGTGTTAGTCTTGAGATAGAACAAATTGTTGGTTCTTTGAATTTTGTTTCATTTCCTTCGTATGAATCTATGTTTATTCCGTTTGGGATGGTTGTTGTTTTTTTCTTTATTCTGTTTGCTGTGAAATTACTTACCGAGATTATTTTGTCCCAGTTTTTTGATAGGACTAGTCTTTCCCAAATTTCTCCAAGAGTTCCTGTGATGAACCCTTTGTTCTTTATCCATTCACCTAACCAAACTTCATGATATGTTGCAATGCTTTTTGCTCCTGTTATTTTGGATGAATTGTATGCAGGCAAGTAGCTTATGAAGTTGTAGCCTTCAACAATGTCTGCCTTTATTTTTTTTGCAATTTTGTATGCAGCTTTTGAGAATTTTAGTCTAGATGCAATATTTCCTTCATTTGAATATCCGTGATTTGATCCAACTCTGTATATTTTTATGTTGTCTATGTTGTGATTTCTTTCTTGTCCATTTTTCCATGAAGTTATAACTATTATCTCATGTTTTTTTGACAATTCTTTTGCGATGTTGAAGCATCTTGACTCAACTCCACCAGTTATGTCTCCTTCTCCTTGATATGGAAAATATTCTGTGATGTAAACTATTTTCATTTTCTTATTGCTATTGTTCTAATTATTTTTGTTATGTTTCTTTCTAAGTGTGTTAGTTTTGCATATAATCTAAATATCATATATGCTAGAAGAATTATCGCTAAGTAAATTATGAAATCTGCTCCTCTTTCTACGCCGAATATGTTTGAGGTAAAGGTTGAAACACCTGGATAGAGAAGTACAAGTACTGCTGCTCCCCAGAAAACCAACCAGAAGAACGCTTCCCTTCCTTTAAGATTTTTTTCTTTTATGTTCATGTAGACTCTGCTGAATGCAAAGATGCTGAAAATTATGAAAATTATTTGTATTATGTTCATTTTAAGCTCCCAGTTTTTTCAAAAACATTTTTGTTACTATTTTCATTGAGTCGAAGTTTCCTTGACCTTTTCTTCCTTGTTTAAGAGATTCCTCTGTGTAAATTATGTTTACAGGAATTTCTTTGTACTTTATTTTTTTTCTGTGTATTTCTTCTACTATTTCTGATGCATGTTCCATTTTATCCATAGTGATTATAACTCTTTTTGCTGCTTCTCTTGAAAATGCTCTAAAGCCATTGTGTGCATCTGAGAGTTTTACTCCATAAAAAGCCCAAATTGTGAATATTGCTGCTTTTAGCATGAGCTTTCTCTTGAATGGGAGTTTCTGTCCACTTAAAAATCTTGACCCTAAAGTTGCTTCTACTTGATTGTTTATTATTGGAAGGATCATGCGTTGTATTTCTTCTGTTCTGTGTTGTCCGTCTGAATCGAAATGAACTATAATGTCTGCTCCGTTTAATAGAGCGTAACTCATTCCTGTTTGGAGAGCAGCTCCTTGACCTCTGTTTATAAAATGCCTTAGAACTTCTACCTCTCTTGAGCTTGCTACTTCGAATGTTTTATCTTTGGATCCATCATCTATTACAATTATGTTTTTGTATCCGTACTCTTTTAGATTGTCTATGACATTTCCTATGTTTTTTTCTTCATTAAATGCAGGAATTACTATGGAGATATTCATTGATGCTTGAAAAGAAATTTGTTTTAAATAATTTGTGAATCTCTTTGATAATGTTTATATATGAGGCTTGTTTCTGACTTTCATGTCTGATGAAGTTGGTATACAGAAAGATAAAGATATTTTTCCTTTTTTGATGAAACATTGGAAGATAATATTGCTTTTAGCTATTTTGATATTTACTTTCTATTTGAGATTTTATCATGTTGACTATCCTGTTGTAGGATACCACAATTGGAAAGAGACACACTATTTGACTGAGGCTAGAAATTTTGCAGATAATGGTTTTTTTGAGCATGGACTTTTTATTCCGGAATGGGATTATCCTATAGTTGGAGATGATCCTTCTGGGGCGCACGGTGATTCTTTACCGACAACTTCTATTATTGTTGGATTTCTGTTTATGATATTTGGGGAATCTCTCTTTATTGCTAGATTTACGAATATTATTTTTATGTTGGGTACGATAGTTTTTCTATACTTGTTTACTAAGGAATTGACTAATAGAGATGATATGGCCTTTACTGTTGCTGCTCTGGCTGCTATAACTCCCTTGTTTATTTTCTTTGGAAGACAAATGCAACTGGTGAATGTTGCTTTGTTTTTTATGGTTGGTGCTGGCTATTTTTATTTAAGGTGGAGAAAAAATATTAATTTTAAGAACACTATTTGGGCTAGTATATTTTTAGTTATGGCGTTTTTGACCAAATATGATTTCTTTATAATATTTTTACCTATTTTGGTCACATTCCCTTATAAGAAAATTTTCAATAAGGAATTTATCAAGGAAAATAAAAAAATCTTCAAGGCAGGTTTGCTTTTGTTGTTGATTCCAATTTGGTTATTGTACACCAGGTACGTTGCTTCTAAGATAGATAGCCACATGTTTGCAGACGCTTTAGATTTCAAAGCCATATTTAAGTCTGGTTGGGTTGATTCTGTTTGGATTTATATTGCTGATAGTTTTACACATTTAGGTTTTTGGTATGCTATTGCTGGGCTGATTGTTGTGTTGTTTTTTATGAGAAAGAGAGTTAACAAGTTCTTTTTGGCATTTGTTTATACTAGTCCAATTTGGATTATTGTAGCTTCTGGATATTTGAAAGGACATGTTTATCACCAATATCCTATTGCCCCCTTGGTTTTGTTGTTGATTGCTTATTTCTTTGTTTTTGTTGGTGCTAATATTGAAAAAATGGTGAAAATTAAATATTTTAGAATCATAGTTATTCTTGTGTTGTTGTTTACCTTGTATGCTCCTGCTATGGAAGCAAAAGATAGGATGTTCAATACTCAGTTTCCAGGATTAGATATTGCTGGGGAGTACATAAAAGAAAATTCTGAAGAAAATGAATGGTTAGTTTTCCCTTCGCATCAATCATATGGTGTTCTGTGGCATGCAGATAGGAAAGGATATGGGAAAGGCTGGAAAAAGTTGGACGAATTTAAGCAGATTGAGGAAGAACAGAATGTCCGGTGGGTGTTTGTTTATCAATGGGGAATGGATATTTTCCAAAATGAAGAAATGTGGAATTATATTTCTAGTGGTTATTCTTTGAAACAGGTTGCCTTTACTCAACAAGGGGATCAAGCACAACCAATTTATTTCTTGTTAGAGAAAGGCGGAAGTTTTGATATAAATGCTGTGAATGATTTGACTAAAGATAAGGAAGTTTATTTTAGGGATTATGAGTATTCTTTTGGCGTTTCTAGGATAATGTATGTTAATGTGTAAATTTTATAAATGGGAGTTGTTTTTTCTTTTTTATGGATAAAAGAGTTAGCCCGGTCTATAGAAATAAATTGGAGTTTGTTTCTGAAAATATACCTAGTTCTGGAAAGCTGTTAGATTCTGGTTGCGGTGCAGGACTTTATTTTCATTTGTATAGAGATAATAGTCTGGAGTTTGTTGGTCTTGAACCAGATCCTGGTTTGATTTCTGATAATATGGTTTGTGCTGCCGCTGAAGAAATGCCTTTTGATGAAGGTGTTTTTGATTCAGTTGTTTGTGCAGATGTTATGGAACATGTTGATGATCCTAATAAGGCGATTGGTGAAATAAATAGAGTATTGAAGAAAGGGGGGAAATTGGTTTTGACTGTGCCAAATAAGAAGTTTCCATTTGTTTATGATCCAATTAATTGGGGTTTGAATAGGTTTGGAATGAAATTGCCAATAGGTTTGTGGGCCTGGGGACATAGGAGATTATATACTGAAGAAGGAATTAAGAACTTGATTGAGAATAATGGTTTTAAGATTCAGAAGTATGAAGGAAGGTCAAGATATTTTGTAGCTTTATTTGTTAATTATTTGCCTTATTTGGCTACATATGTTTTTTCACCCGTTATGAAGAAGTTTGGAATGAAGAAGCAGTCTAAATTTAAGACTCATGAAGGGGTTGAGAATTCTAAAGTGTATAAATTTTATAATAAAATTAATGAATTTGATAAGAGGAAGTTTAAGAAGGGTGCTTTTATTAATCACTGTCTTGTTGCGGAGAAGATTTAATAACAAATGTTGGAGATAAAGGTCCAATTGCTTTTCTTATTGTGAATTTTTTTATCATGTATGGGAAATATCCGTAAATTTCTCCGTTAGGTATAAGTTCTTTGATGTTTTTTTCTGAGAAGAAATGTCTGTGCCCTTGATTTTGCAAATCTTTTGGGCTTTTTCCGAATAACTTTGCTATGCTGTAGAACCAGAAATATGAATTTGGGGTTGTTAATATCATTTCTCCTTTTGGTTTTAGAACTCTTTCAAATTCTTTTATACTTTCTTTTGGGTTTTCTAAGTGTTCTATAAGTTCACTGGTCCAAATTAAATCGAAAGAATTATCTTCGAAAGGTAGTTTTTCATTTAC
>CAYMSW010000016.1:0-15628 GCA_964393215.1 Candidatus Woesearchaeota archaeon | reverse complement strand
ATCTTAACCCCACTTGCTTTCTTAATTGGAGTAGCAAGAACAACTAGACCAGTTTTAGTATTCCTGATCTCTTTCACTCCACCCTTGACAAGATCACCTCTGAGGATACTGTTGTTTAGAATGTATTGTAAATCTGAAGCATCTCTAATAGCATACACTGCTTCCTTCTGTGCATCATCAAGATGAGAAACCTCATTCCAATCTACATACCTACCCTCTTCCCATCTCTTTAATACTTCTGTGACTTGAGCTTGTTTAGCTTTACCTTTCACCCTATCAAGAGGTTTAAGAATAGCTTCAAATCTATCTTGGATGAACTGTGCTTTACCTTCAGCTCCTGCCCACCCTGCTGAGATATCCATCCCCTCTGTACCCTTACGAAGGGCATTTATATCCATAAAGAAATGAGAGTATTTACCAAAGAAGATACCACCACCACCAATCATCTTCTCTGAGATAGGTGCAACATCTTCAGGTAGGATAGCCCTAGTAAAAGATTTCTTGATATACCAGTTACCTGTAACTAACTCTTCAATAAACCAATCCTTACCTTCTTTACCAAAAGTATCTTGAAAACTACCAAACATTCTAGCAGCACCTTCGTTTTTAAACCCCTCAGTGCCTAAAGCTTTACCTACATATCCATTATACTTGATTTCACCCTTATTATAATCTATGTCAAGGATAGTCCTGTTTAACTGGAACCCACCCTCATCTAGCTTACCAATAACAGGGGCTTCCTTAACAAGTCTTTCTGCTACAGCTTGATAAACTTCTTCCTGAAAGATACCGCCTTTCTTTTGCGCCTCTTTTAGAATCTCTAGGGCTGCTTCGTTGTGAGCTAACCTTGCAAGAAGATTAGTTACATCAGGTGGTACTTGTTTATCTACATTCTTAATATCAGGTAGGAGATATTTTAGAATAGTTTCCTGATCTAAACCTGTAGCTTTTATGAACAGTTCAGCGTTCTCTCCACCATCTAAAATAGTTCTTATTACATGGAGAGCTTGGACAGGTTTGGTGATTATATCTTTTGTAAACAACTTAGGCATAAGACCAAGTTTAATTGATTTACCTACCCCTTTTAATATACCACCTACTATAAAAGCATCAAGGACTTCACCTGTATTCTCCAACCACCTGTTAGCTGTAGCCCAGTTTTCACTCTCTTCAAGAATCTGATGGTTAAAGTCCCACTGTTGCCACTGACTAGAGTTGTACCAAGCCTCACCTTCTTTTATTTTATTAGATACCTTGATAAGGAAATCTTTCTGTTCTTTAAAGGTTGGTAAGTTGTTGGCATAATCTCTGATAGCATATAAGACCTCCCCAGTCCCAAACTTTGGGGCTTTAAGATCAGGGTAGTCTTTCTGTAACTCTTCCATTAAGACTTTAGCAGGGCCATGTCTCTTTATGAAAGGCGTTATGGGAGTGATATCTTGAAGTAAACCTTTAACTACTTGATAGAAGCTAAGTGGGTGATCCTTTATAAGAGACTCTTTAGTGGATTGAAGATCATAATAATCTATCACCCCTTGGTGTTGGATATATGGTATAGCAAATAAGGGGATATCATCAAGAGTAGAAGCCTGTTCAACGGGAGGAGCCTTGAACCCTTGTTCCCCAAGCTCCATATAAGCTTCTGTAATATCTCTGAAATGCTCATCTTTCTTCTCTTTCCAGTAGGCTTCCTTATCTGCTTCTAACTTAT
The DNA here is from genome assembly GCA_964393215.1 of Candidatus Woesearchaeota archaeon. Classification (GTDB taxonomy): domain Archaea; phylum Nanobdellota; class Nanobdellia; order SCGC-AAA011-G17; family PNOQ01; genus CAYFNK01. Next base: position 13,917 of record CAYMSW010000016.1, on the reverse strand, counting down.
CAAAGACTGCACCTACTTGTGCAGGACTCCACTCTTCAGAAGATGTTGACATAGCTAACCAGATATCTTCTGAAACCTTATCTTCAGACTCAGCTACCAAGATATCAGCGTAAGAGTTAAACTTTGAAGAGGGATCATCTTCTTTGTTTAGTTCTACCTCTTTATCAAAACTAGCTACATCAATAGGAAGGTCTTGTTCTGCTGATTCGAGATAAAGGGAATAAGCAGCCCTATCAGTAGCTATCTGGTCAGGAACTTCTCTTTCCCTGCTCTCTTCAAAAGATAACATCTCATCTGGGTATGCCTCTGTTTCTTCATAGTAGTTCATATATTATCCACCTTTAATCTAACCCTACCCTATTTATGGGGTGATTGGTTTAAACCCAAAAGTACCTGTACCAAGGGAGTTACCCCCCCATGGGACACTTGGTTTTGGTTTAGGAGTTTTCATGCGTTTAGCCACCGTACCAAAACCACCTAAGTTTTGAAAGATAGAACCAGACAGTTGACCTACTGCTCCCCACATAGAAGCATCTTTTTGGTGTTCATACATATCCATCTGGTGTCCAACCATTGTATCTTGCTCTCTTGATATCTGACCCATCATACCAATATTAGAAGCTGTCTGAGAGGCTAAGGAACCCATAGCACCTTGGAACCCTGAAGCACCTACAAGACCCGGAGTACCACCACCAGCTCTTGCAGCCCTCTGAAACCCTAAAGCCCTAGAGATTCTTTCTTGTCTAACTTGTTTTACTTTAGCCTTACGCTCTTTGATCTTAGATATTCTGTTACTAGCCTGTAGTTGTTTCTTCTGGGCTTTAGCTGCTTTACTTGTAGCTTTATGCTGCATAGCCATAGAACCCACTGCTAAACCACCAGAAATTATCATTGTTGCTCCAAGAGCAGTAGCTGCTGTACCCGAAGCTCCTAGAATTGTCCCTATCGCTAATGCTGCACCTGCCATCTTAATCTCCTATATATTTACTATAGTTCTCTTCTTCTTTTTCATACCCTAATCTAGGGAGAAGTTTACCTAGTGTAGTGTTTACCTTACTTGTTATGTATATCTTACTTACATTAAGTAAGGATAAGTATTGTTCTGATCTTTTTATTAGTTTAATACCTACCATCCCTTTCCTATATTCTTTCTTTAGGAAAAGTACATCATTAACTGCAAAGATATGATCCCTATGGTGAAGATGGGGCATCACAATAAAACAATTATACCCTATAATCTTTCTCTTTTCTCTTACTGTTATGATATGAATAATGTTTTGTTGTTCAAGTTCTATATACTTTCCCCAGTTAGGATTAAGTTTAATTTTATCTTGGTCATGCGCTATCTCTTTCCAGTGTTCTTTTATAAGCTCAGTTACTTCTGGTAATATCTTAACTAGTTTCTCAACTTGATAAGTTATACTCATATAGTAGTTCCTTGGATATCAAGAGACCAACCGAGTAGGTGCATAGGTTTACCTTCACTTGAAGAGATATGTAAACTAAGAGCTTTCCCTGACCCTCTTAGTTTATTCTTAGTTGTCACCACTGAATAGCCATAGTTATACTCAGGGTCTTCTAAAACTAAACCTTTAAGCTTATACCCTTCAAACTCTTCACCCCATTTACCTGAGTCCTCATGGTCTGAGAAGTTCCACCTTGGTCTTACTTTACAACTTGAATTATCTAAATAATTAAAGAACATAGACATATAAGATACCTGTTTAGTAGATGTTACCTTCTCAAACAAGTCATGGCCTGTTATTAGATAAGAGTTGTAATTCTCAGTATCCCAATCTAAATAGTCTAGGTTGTTGTATTCCCCAAAAGATAAGTACCATTGATAACCTATTACAACCTCTTTGTTGATATGGTCTTCATGTTCAGTTGTTATTATCTCAGTCCAAGTAAGGTTATCCCCTAGCTCTGTTGTTAAGGTGTTACCTGATTCAGATAAGACATTACCAAGAGATGTCTCTGTATGTACTAAATACTCAGAAGATAGTATATCACCTATCTCACTTAGTATATTACCAGTAGAGTATGTGTTATTATTAAATACCTTCTTAAATATCAGGTATTTATTATGTACTGTGTTGCCCCTAAAACCTGTAACAGTATCAGTTACTTCAGAGTCTCCGTCAACAACAGTAACTCCGTTGTCTGTTACTGTTGCTTGTGCAGTGTAGGTATTAAAAGGTGTAGTGTTAAAAATAGAGGCTATATATGGTTCACTTTCTTCTATCTTGTTTTTATAAAAAGCTTTTAATCTAATATCTAATATAAGCTCTGCGTTATACCTGTTCTTATAATTAATACCATTTGATGATATGTCAGAGTTATACAACCACCTTACAACCTTATCAGAGGGGTCATAAAAAGCTTTTACATTTTTCTTGTTCTGATTAGGTATTGAATCAAAGAAGGTTTGAATACTCTGTTCAGATATATTAGAGCTATGGTATTCTGCTGTTACCTCATGTTGGGTTATCATGTAGATACCAGTATCAGACCAATACATGATCCCCATCTCAGTTGAGATAATAGAGTCCCTACCTATAGCCCCTATATTTGATACTTTAGATATAAGGTAATCATCAGGTGCAAATCCTGATTCACCAGACCTGATCTCCCATATTCCGTTATCTGCTATTACAAAGATAGAAGAACCAGTAGATATCAGTTGGAGTATTTTATTAGCTTCAGGTAGGAGTAGCGTACCACCATCAGTAGCTACTAAGTCTGATATATCCTGTGATGTAGGGTCAGCTTCTTGGTGACAGTTACCTATCTTAGTTATATTAGTTAGTGTAGGACTGAAGAAGATAATACCACTATAGTTAGGGGTTCTAGGTTCAGTCCCTTCTAGTTCTGAGATGATACCAGAGTAGAACACCCTACTAGAGTGGTAGCAGGCTACTGAAGGTCTTCCTTTTTCTTTATCCAAAGTGAGACCTGATAGACCAGATTCTGACTCTCTTGAACTGCTCCTTTCAAAAGCATCTATGATATATTTACCTTTAGGAGCTGGAGTAGTACCGAGGTTCATGGCTTTAACTTCTGAAGAAGTCCAAGAAGTTTTTCCAGAGCTTACATTTGTATAGTTACCATGATGTTGGATGTCAGCATTTGAGGGATAAACTCCTATCTTTGGTGGGTGATGAGATATGAATTTCATCATCTTACTCAGCACCCATCCTTGGTTAAAAAGGTTATATTTATGATACTTGTTTAACCTTATAGGTCTTGTATCTATATTAGGTGTTTCATAGCCAGGAGCAGGATTAAGGTTCTCAACACCCCAGAAATCTCTTATCTTAATATTTATTTCTGTTTTATTAAAAACATTAGGTGACTCATATGATACATACTGTGGTTTAAGATCACTACCTGTCACAATAAGGATACCGTTACCAGATGCAAAACTTACATACTCTTCTCCACCTGTACTTCCTACCCTTTCTGTTAAGGTAAGGGAAGCTACATAAGATGAAGAGATATTAGTTGAGTCCTCTGATATATCATAAAAGAATATCTTAGTTCCATACTGTACTACTAAAAAGCTTTTATTTGCGTTATTAGCTACATTTGCCCATACGAAAGTAGATATAGTTTTTCTTTCTTCGCTGGTATAAGAGAAGCCAGTAGATTGCCAATCGCTATTAGTTTCTACATCAAACCCTAACCGTCTTTCTCTACTACCATCATGATTAAGAACAAAGTTCTCCTCATTAATACTAGCGTTCTCAGGAAAGGTAAGGGCATTAGCCTCAGTGATTAAACCTTGAACAAAAGTTTTATACTCTTTAGTACCAGCTTTTCTACCCATAGCTATTTAATACCTTTGTTAAGTTTGTACCTCTCAAAAGCTTTGAGGGCTAGTTCCTTAGTTGTAAAGCTACCTTTTAACCTATTAGGTAACTCCCCACCACCTTTGAACTTTAGCTTTACTAAAGATGTTTGGGGGACTGGGATAACTGTTACGGTCTTTTTATATGTAGTTCTTTTCTTTGGCATACTTGCTTACTTCCTCCCATAGTTTGGGTAAACTACACCACCACCAGTTCTATATTTCTCACCATATAGATAATTCCTCTGTAACCTAGATACCTGCTCATCTTTCTGACTAGCTACTTGTTTGATCTTAATGAAACAAGCTGACTTAGCTTCTGATAATAGATAAGAGAAAGCTTTTGATGGTAGGTCAGGTATGAAGGTATCTATTGTTTGCCAACTTGGTTCTTTCTCCACATAACACATAAGGTTACTCTGGGTCATGGTAGCACCTATAGCTACATTGAAAGAATCAAAGAAGATATGTTCATCATCAAAAGAAGTCCAATAGGTAGGGTTAATGTTGTTCTTAATCAGTAAGGTTATATCCCCATCTTCAACTATTAAGGTATTAGAATTTGTAGAGTCCCTGTCCAGTACATAGCTAAGAAACTCAGACGGTTCCAGATAGGTAATATCTGTGTACTTTAACTTATTAGATCCCTCAACCTTGTTATTATACTTAATCCATTTAACCTGTTGGATTGATTCAGGTAAGGTGAACTTAGTAGGGTTAACTGTACTACCTGAAAAATTAAGAGTAGTTACTTCCATTTCAGTTGGAAAGATTCTATTATTAATGATATGATAATAAGTATCTTTAATAATAGAAGCTACCTGTAACGATTCTGGTGTATCCCCTATATTGTTCACACTATCTGAATCCATATCAGATAAGATGTTTTGGATCATGTCTAGTAGTGTTAGTTTCATATTAACCTCTTAATTTGGTACTCTTAATACTTTATAACCTGCCCCACCAGAATCTACAGATCCATAAGTTACAGGTTTATAACCAATCTCTAACTGACCAGTTCCTGGGATACTTAACTTGCCAGAGCCAGATGTTCTTATAATATCTAAATCTCCAGAAGAACTATCTATCCTGATAGTCCACTCTGCTGTATCAGTAAGTATTCTCATGTGATTACTACTACCGTTAAAAACTCTAATACTCTCCGTTCCCATATTATTTATCTGAGTTTGTGCGTTAGCATGTAAAGCTGTATCATTAACCCCATCTACACAAACATGCTTTCCTGCTAGATACTTAATTAGATCAGGAGATATATAAGATAATTCTGCCCCATCCTCTATCTCAGGTGGGTTATTTATTCCTGTATTTCCTAAGTTAAACCCTATGATACAATTATTTGATGAGCTACTACTCGTGCCAGCTTGTGCTAAAACTCCAGCTTGTGCTGTTTGTATATTATAACAGATATTATGTCTTGTATGAAGACCGTTTGAAGTATCATCACCTAAGAATACTAACCCTTTCCCTATATTTCCACTAGGTCTAAATGTAAACAGGGAAGTTAAGGTATTACCATCAGAATAACCAAATACAAACCCATCATTATCTCTAATATTTAGATGTATATTTTCAAAATGATTTAAGCTGGTATTAGCCCCCCTTGTGGAACTATTTCCATTATTCCCACCTAATAAGATACAGTTCCCTTGCTCTGTTACAATAGTGATGTTGTGAAAATAATTACCCTGATTATCAGCAGCATCATAGGTAAGCTCATCATCAAGACAAGATAAATGGATACCATGTGAAATAGAATCTATAATAGTTATATCAGTAAATTGAGAACCAGATATAGATTGGATCCATATACCATTTGTTGCTAAATCATTACAGTTTAGACCTATACCTTCTATTTCTATTGAGTTTGAAATATAATCAGAGTCTTGATGTGTTTTGATAGAAAAAATACCACCTATACTTGCTTCTGCTTTTAACATCGTAGGAGCTGTAAAGGTTGTTTTATTTGTAAACTTACCCCAACCTCCACCATCACCTATAATAGAAACACCACTTGCATTGTGTAACATGAGAGGTGTGGTAATTTTATATACCCCACTAGGTATATAAACCTTACCCCCACCTTTATTCTTTTGAGTGAGGATAGCAGATTGAATAATAGAAGTATCATCTGCTACTCCATCACCTATAGCACCTAAGTCTTTGACATTGATAATATCTTTATCTTCCCAACTAACAACTGTTCCGCTATTGTTTACTTTTAATATCCTACCTTTATCTATTTCAGATAAAAAAGGTATCTCTTCACTTTCCACCCATACTGCTCCATCTTCTCCTTGGTTAACAGTAAGAACTTTTCCGGCATCCCCAGTTAAAATAGACGGAGATATATCAACACTGGTGACTTCTCTTATATCACCCCATCTGGCTGCTGAACTATCAGATGTTGGGGCTGCTATATTAATAATCTCGTTATTATTCATATCAATATTAGCTTTCATCTCATTTGGAGCAGAACCATCTCGACTAATAGTATTATCAAACCCCTCTTCAATAGCTTGGAAGTTATCATTCAAGCTATTGACTGAAGCGTGAGATGTTGTTATATCTGTTAGGGTTGCCTTACTCATATTAAGATACCTCTGTCATAGTAAAGTTTATATGGTCAAAAACTATCTCGCCACTTCCACTAGTCCGATCCACCATGAGATAGTATCGTTCTCCTATTTCAGTAGTATTAGTAACACAATTAAGAGTTTGACTGTTTACCCTTGTATCAGTAGATTGATGGTAAGCTAGGACTACATTATTCATAGCTACAGTTGTATCTGTAGAAGGGAGATACCTGCCTACTGTAAATCTATAGTTATTATCAACTCCACCGTCTGCATGAGTATTGATAGTTGCAGTCAAGAGAAAGTTACCAGTTTTATCTATCCTGATATAACCATCAGTAGGTGAGGTTGATATTTCAGAAACAGGGAGGGCTAATTTCTCAACCCAAGCAAGAGTATTAGGTCCTAAGGTAGCTTCATTTATTAACTGGAAAGTATCATCTAACCCTGTAGTAGCTGTGGAAACATCTGCTGAGTACATACAGCACCTTGCTTTCTCTGCTACTGTAGGTGTTGAGATCCATTCTAAAGTACCAGATCCGTCCTTACTTAACACTGTGTCATTAGAAGCAGAAGAAAAGCCCTGAGGGGTATGACAGTGATCTGCTGAATCTGATAGGTTTTTATGTTCAGGCATTTTGTTACACTCCTAATAAAAGATAACTTAAGGGAAGGTTTTACCCCTCCCCTAAGTTAGTTAAGATTTACTATACAGCACCTTCAGAGAGTACACATACCATGTTCTCAGGCCGATACAGTTTAACACCGTAACGACAGGTAGTGATATACTCTTCACGCTGATAGTCTTTATTGAACTCGCTATCAACGGTAGGCATCTGTCGCCAAGCACCGAGGATAGGGGCTACACCAGAAGCAGCAGAGAAGAACAAGTTCTGAACTGGAGTAGTCAAACCTGCCATATCAGTAGCAACGCCACCAGTGGTTTCAGTGGTAGCATCTACAGGGGTAGCAAGGTAGTTAGACTCATATACATCAAAGCCATATACATTCTTGATAAACCTCATACCAGTAGTGATACCAGAAGATACGATACCTTCCCACTGTGGGTTATTTGACACACTTACAAGATTAGAAAGTGTCTCAAGGGTGTAAGCTACTGAAGGATCAACGATAGCAACAAGGTTACTCATCGGTACATTGGCTTTCTTCAGAGCAAGTTTAGCATAAGCAAAGTCAGCCAGAGCCATGATAGCAGCAGAGCCACCAGCTACAAAGCGGTGATCTACGCCATTAACTGCGTTCTGATCGTCAACAGTCTGACCACCAGTTACAGATGGAAGAGGAGTAGCAAGTACATCTGCCTCTACAACTTCCATGATAGCCCGACTCTCTTTAGGTACAAAACTTGCAAGAAGTTTATTACCATAGAAGGAATCCTGAAGAGCCTTCCGAGTCAAGTAATGAGCTGAACTTTTGTATTTGTTAATAGCAAAAGTAAAGTTATCAGTACCAAGCTGATTATAGGTTACTGCCTGATCCTCAGTATAATCATCAGGAGTACCAGCAGGGTTGATAGTGGGGACATTGAATGTCGTTCCGTCAGGGAACTCAGACATCCAATCCACATATTTAGTTGCCATCAGTTCATCTTCAAGTACATCTTTTAACTGCTGTGACCAGAGATTAGCTCTGGTGAGATGAGTTGAAGTCTGGGTAGTAGTCATACCAGCCATAATATATTACCTCCAGAAACCCTCTCCAAGTTCCTGCATTTTATTGTGCATCTGTATCTGAACCTTTTCAGACATGTACTCAGAGGGATTTTCTTTTCTTAAGTTTTGAAAATATTTGTAAGAGAACGGTGTAACCTCCCCCCCACTCTGAGGGGTAGTACCGTCCATGTTCAGGTTAGATGTTAGATTAGGAGTCTCAGTTGGTTTTACCTGTTCAAACCAATTCAAGAAAGCAGAGGGTGAGTTAGCTGCTACATTAGCCATCTGGTCGATTGTCATACCGAGATCAGTAGCTTTTGCAACAAGTACCTCTTGCGCCTTACTACCATACATTTGCTTCATCTGGTTGTCAACAGATTGCATATTGTCGGTGAGTTTTTTCTGCTGTTCTCTCTGAGATAAGTTCTCATTAATCATCTGGTTAATAGAGTTTGGGTCAAGATTAGGATTAGCCTCGCCCTCACTACTACTGGCTTTCAGTTTATCAAGAAACTCTCTCTTTGATTCTTGTTCCTTAATCTGCTCCCTCATTTTCCTGTTCTCATCCTCAATAGTAGAGATATGGTTCTGGGAATGATATAGAGCTTTAAGAGCTTCCTCAGTTGTAGAGTATTTCTTGCCTTCACCAATCAATCCTGTTACCTCGTCTGGTAGTGGGTTTGATGCAGGTGGTTCTACTTGGCTATCTTTAGTCTGGTCTCCAAAGATAGTCTCATCGGGGGTCTCCGAAGTTTTTACTTCTTCACTCATGTTTTACTCCTTAAAAGTTCTTGAACCTCTGTCAAGGCTCTTTGATAGGCGAGATGATGGAGAACCTGATCGCTCCATGTTGGGCTTAGGATCATATCAGGGTCTCTCATCTCTTTATTTGATTTATTAATCTTATCCTTGAGGATCTGGTCTAACACCCCAAAGATAAAAGTTGAAGCTTCATACTCAGATTTGATCTGGACTTTATTATCTTTATTACCTTTGAACCAATCACTCCTCAATTTCAGCTTCCTCCATCTGTTCAAGTTGAACTTGCTCTGATGCTTCCTGCATAATCTTCTGGGTTTCAGCTTGTTCATACACCAGAGCATTATCTGATACTATATCATATTTCTCTATCCCTGTCAAGAGGTTTTCTACTAGCCTAGCCATATTCTTAAAAGAGAAGTGGGCTACAAAAGCAGGTTGCTGAAATAAACCAGTAGAAGCTAACTGAGTCATATTCTGCATCAGTTGTGCGTTAGCAGAGAAGTGCCTTGAACCTATTGGTCTAAGTTTTCCCTTAGCTGTAATATCTTCTTTTGTAATCTCAATGAAAGATGTAACACCTATATCATCATCAAGAACTCTGATGATATCATTAGTATCCATATTCCTCCTAGCTACTTCTAACATATTATTTAAAAGAGGTTCAATGATCTCTCTTTCAAACTGATTTACTTTATGTTGGAAGATTCTACCTGCTGCATTCTCTAAGCTCTGTACCTCAAAAGCTGTCTTCTCTCCAGGGGTACGGATACCTGCTGCTTGTCTAGGCGCACCTGCCATCTCTTCCATCTTATACTCAAGACTCTGGATCTCATTGTTAGCAGCTATTACACCTTGCAGGGACTTACCTAACTCTGTGATGTTACCTTCATCTCCTACATAAATAACAGATCCCGGCCCCCATTCAAAGTCCTCATCTATATTATGAACTGCAAGAGGAGGATGGACTGCTAGATCCATAGCATCAGCTTTAAGGTTCTCAAGGTGATCTATCCTATACTGCATACCTACAAGATTATCAAGTGGCCCCATAGCATACAGATTATCAGGTCTCTTTCTCCACCCACCATGGACTTTATTTGATCTACCATTCCATGATTTAATCTGCTCGTTATAGATTACATAAGCTCTATCTACTATGTATATATCCCTGTTCTCTAAGAAGCTACCAGTATCTTCATCATAGATGTTACCTTCAAACTGTAATATCTCTACATACCCTGACTCATAGTAGCTAGAGAGATTACCAAACCCATCTACCTGAAACCCTAAAGCTTTGTCAACATCATTGGTTGAATAGGCTTTGAGAGCTTGTCTGTTGTTTCTTAACTTAGCTACAATATCTTTATTGATCTTAGCTAGTTCAGGGTTCTTTTCTATCTCTACTTCTAAATCACCAAGGGTTTTAATGTACCTTGTAACCTTTGGTGAATCTTCATAAGAGGTAGATAAAGGGTTGAATACATGGTCATAGATAGAGATTCGTTTTGCTTTAGGGCCAATAAAACCTGCTGTCTTCTCTCCAGTTTCAGAACAAGTGTTATATTCTTTTATAAACTCTACATCTGCAAAGACATTACCATAATCAATATAGTCATAAAGTAGATTAGAGACTATATTAATAAAATTACCCTCACGGAGTTTATTATCCATGTAGGCAACAATAGCCTGTCTCTTATCCTTATCAACTGCATCCCTACTATACCCTTCCCATTTCAACCACCTGTCATTTGGAAACAAAGCATTCATATAGTTTGCATGAATGATATCCCTAATCTGAGTAAGTTTTGGAAGTGTAGTTTTATTCTTCCACGGCAAACTACTGTTAGAGGTGGTGGTTGTATCAGTAGCAAATAGATAGTTACGGAGTTCTTTAATTTCCCCTATCTTTTCTTGCCTTGAATTAGACCAAGACTGATAGAGGTTAGAGATATTATCTGCTAAACTATCCTTATTGATTAGGTTTTGAACTTCTATAGCTTTGGTTCCCATTTAATATACTCCTCCAAATCTTGCATGGGTTAGAATTTTCTTTTCCCTGTCTCTTTTTTGCCTATAGCTTGGTTTAATAGCTATCTCCATCACAGAGGCTAAACAATCTTTAACATCATCATGTGGTGGATGAGACATTACAAGTTCTTCTTCTAAGGTTTGACAATTACCACCCCTGTAGTGCCACATCTGCAAGTTATCATATCTAGGTTCTAGTATAGCTGCCATCCGCTCTTCTTTACTACCTTGGCTCCTAGTAGGTCTATGCTCATCTATAGAAAGCATTAACCCGTGCTGTCTGATCCGTTCCTTTAACTCATTAACAATCATCTTCTGAGCTACAGTTACCTCAGCCCTGAGCTTCTTGAAGTTCCATTTCATATTAAGATGGAGGATCTTATCAAAGTAGGCTTGAATCTTATCGGTCTTAAATCTGTCTATATCAAGAACAAATATGTTATTGTCTTGATCTACACCTATAACTACTAAAGCTGTATAGTCAGCTCCTTTCTTTAAACTGAAAGCAAAGTCAATACCTGCATAAACATTTAATCTACTTTGCTTATAGTACCAGTAGCCTCCGGTTTGCTGGAGGAATCTTCTGTCATAGTATTGAAAGACATCACTAGAAATAGTACAAGAATCAGGATCGTTAGGATCGTTGTAATACTGCGCCCTGTACTGTGTCCTGTCAAGATACTGGCCCCTTTTCTTAGCAAGGATAGGGGGAGAGAAACCAAACCATTTACCATCCGCTCGCCTCTGCCTAGGCCAAAGAAACTCCCCAGTACCATCACCCCTGTCTTCAACTTTCCTTTCAAATGTTTCATAAACTGAATTGGTTCCAACAATTTCATCATTTTCCTCATCATATATCTCTTCTTCCATTTCCATAATATCTTGGTAGAGATCCTTCGGGTGATACCGAGTGCCGACAATCCATTCCTTAGCTTCTGGATTCTCGATGGATGCAAGAAGAGAGTATTGTGTTTTTACTCGATCTCTACCTTCTGCTGTATATGCGTTCTCTTGAACTACAACATCATCTAGTACAGCTATGTCACAATGAAAACCTGTAAGAGATGTTGTTAGTCCACCTGTAAATACTGTAGCATCTCGGACACCCTCTTCTTTTCGTAAGGGGTGATCTACTGCTATCTCTGTATGAGTCCACTTCTCTCTCTTACCTTCATTCTTCTCAACCATCTCAGGCCAATAACGCCTATAGGTAGTAGATGTGATAATATCTTTAATAGATTTAAGCTGTTTCTCTGCTAGTCCTGCTGTACTTGATACATATAAAATAGTTATAGCAGGGTTCTTGGTTATCTCCCAAGCTACCCTATAAGCTATAAGGCTAGACTTCTGGTGCGCTCTGGGTAGCAACACAAGTTGATAATCTCTTGCCTCACTCCTACACCACCAATTTACTAACTCCTCATGAACAGCCCCTAAGACCCTGTGAGGGGCTACTAGCCGAATGAAAGATAAAAGGTCTCCCTCAGCTATTTCTCTAATTTCTTTTAGGGAAGCCATATACTATTTAACCACCGCCATACCTAACCTTTCCATGTCTTCTTTAACTTGATTAGATAATCTCTTGTCTTGGTTAAGTTTACCTTCCTTTTCTGCCCTAGTAGGTCGTCCTCTTTTATTTTCCCAACCCTTAGTTGCAACCCACTTAGCAGCATTGAAGTTACCACCCTCTGAAGCTTCTAGGCACTTAGCTACTGCCTCAGCTCTAATCTTAACCTGTAACTCTTCTCTCCATTTCTCTACTTCAATAGATACAATTTTATTTTCTAACATCTTCAGCCAGTGATCCCAACTGTATAGATAGGTAGAAGCAAATACATACTCAGTTGGATCAGAACAGCTTAGGAATATCTTTCTTAAACTATAGTAAGTCTTACCATCAACTGTTACATCTTCATCTTCATATAAACTAAAACAAGCCCTTTCATCTACTCCATATTGCCTAACCTGTGGTGTATCAAAGAATAAGGTAGATACTATAAAAGACTTCTTTCCCTTCTTAAATACCTTCTTATTATAAGGTAGTTTCTTCATCTCTTCACTCCATTTGATCCAAGATAGAAACCAAAGATAGCCATGATACATTCACTTAGCCAAGGTGGGTTTACAACTCCGGTCAGTTGTACCCATTCAGTTGCTTGCTTTGTAAAATCAAAGAACAAGAACTTAAACCCCTTTGTGGTCTCTACTGGGATTACAGTATGTTCACCAAAGATAGGAGGATACACCAGTATGAACACAGCCATACCAAGGATACAGAAGACTAAGAACTTCCTCATATAGTTTGCCTGTGGAGTATTAAACTCTCTCACTTGGTGGACTATATCATGTTTAGCCTGTAACCCCTCTATCAAAAGCTTCTGGTTTTCAGCTTTGTCAGCTTGATGTTGAGTCCATAATTTTAGTACAGCGCCTAAGACTCCAGATCCAAGCATAGTTATTAGTTGAGAAGATATCATATCTCTTACTTTTCCATATTTAGGATTGTATCAAACAACCTATCCATCTTAGCACATAAACGATCTATACGCTCTGATATCTCTTGCTTAGTGATATAGGTTGAGGCAACCCCTGCCCTAAAGTTATTATAATCCTTAATATGCTCTTCTAATTTAGAAGTTAAGTTTTTAAACATAAAGACTATAATGGTTAGTAAAGCTACAATGATTGTGTTTGCAAAGACAGTTAGATCCATTTCCTTTTTCTCTCCCCCCTTACCCCATAGCCATTAGCCAACTACGGAAGTATCTAAGTTCTTTTAATATTAAAGTATTGGTATCGTCTTGTGCTGTTGTGTTTAAGTTGGTAGTACCACCTGTTATAGCATAAGTACCTGTATCTAACGCTAAGGTATATTTCCCACCTATTGCGTGAGTTAAACTAATATCAGATCCTTGAACTGTAAAAGCACCTGATTCAGCTTCTAAGTCAAATATCTGTAAATGGGTAAGGGTTGTATCTGAACCTGTTAAATTGTAAGCACCTGATTCAC
>CAYMSW010000015.1:0-15888 GCA_964393215.1 Candidatus Woesearchaeota archaeon | reverse complement strand
CTTTCATTTTGTTTATTATCTCCTGGGCACCCTGAGAACTTTCTTCAGAATAGCCAACAGGTGACTCTGCATCTTTTTGAGTACCAGATTGTTCATTTGATTGATCTGATTGTGATTTTTTCTTTAATTCATCTGCTTTAGGAACTTCTTCTTTCTTTTCTTCCTGCTTTGGTTCTTCAACAGGTTTTTCTACTTCAGGCTCTTTTGGTTCTTCTACCGGAACCTCTTCTTCCTTAGGTTCTTCAACAGGCTTTGGTTCCTCTACAGGTTTCTCCTCTTCCTTTGGAGCTTCTTCTGCTGGCTTCTCCTCTTCCTTTGGTTCTTCCTTAGGAGTTTCCTCAGCTACAGGTTCTTCCTTCTTCGGTTCCTCTTCTTTAACTTCTTCTTCAGGAACCTTTTGAGATAAAGCCAAACTTTCTGCTTCAGCCTTCTTCAATAATATCTCAACAGTTTCAGCAGTAGGATATCCAGCAAATACAGCAACATTGAATGCACCGCTTGCAGCAGACTTCAAATCTGCCAAAACAGATTCCTCATCAATAGACAACACATCTCTTGTGTAAACATCTCCATCTTGATAGATAGAAATTACATTGAGTCCTATCTCCATTGGTTCTATCTTGAACTTTGCAAGAAGATCTGCTTGCTTTGAATTAATCTCCTCGCCCCCCTTAACTAAAGTGGATGCTTGCTTAACAACAATTTTACCATCTTCTATTGTGGCCTTTATTCCAGCTGCACCTAGCTCACCAACAATTGGTCCTGCAGGAAATGGAGTTGGACCTTCGGGTATAACTACATCTTTTGGTGCAATCTGTCCAGCTTTTGCTGGCAATGTAGATTTATTATTATTCAATATCTTTGCTAACTTGAATGGATCTTTCTCAGTAAATATTAAAGCAGGCATTGCGCTATTCAAACCTTCTTCTAACTTTTCAATACCTTTTTTCTTTTCTTTCAAACCTTCGATAGCTAATTTAATCAAACTCTTCTTAGCAACTCTAACTGTCAAGGAATCTTTCAACTTACTTCTTAACTTTTGAAACTGCGCAGAAGGCAAATCAGTGATATCAATAACACCAATTATGTTATTCTTTTCAAGAAGAGCCATCAGACTAGCGACTTCTTTCTTCTTAAACTCCGATACGTGCGCATTTCTACTCATTCTTCTCCTCAACCTTCACAACTTTTTCTTTTTTCTTCTTCTTTTTCTCATGTATAACCGGACCCTTACTTGTTACTTCAACTGCAGGACCCATTGTTAATTTAACAAACATAGATTTGATATTGTTCTTTTCTTGTGGCAATTCATGCAAAACACTATTGTAAATAGAAAAAACATTATCAACAACTTGATCGTCACTCATTGATTCCAAACCAGCAACAGCTTTGACAACAATCTGATTCTTTGTTTCCAAATGAATAGTACTATTCAATCTTTTCTTCAGTGGTTCCAATTCTGCAATGGGAGGAACAACACAACCTGCTTTTGGATTTGGCATCTTACCCAATGGACCAAGTACTCTACCAAAAGTAGAAGCTATCTCTGCCATTAAATTTGCCTGAGCAACAAAGAAATCATACTCTCTGGCTAACTTCTTCAACTTTTTCTTATCTTTTTGATATAATGAAAATTCATTTTGCAATATAACTTTGTCAAATATCTTAGCTTTTGTACCCAATTCGCTACCAACAAAGGCACAAACCTTAACATTCTTGCCTCTTCCATTCGGTAACTGTACAAATAAATCAACTTTATCGTCGGCTTTCTTGATATTCAAACCAACCAAATTTATAGAAACATCAAAGGTCTGATCGAAATTCTTTTTACTAGAAATTTCCCTTATCTTCTTTACAGAATCTAATATAGCTTTCTTGTCCATCTTCTCCTCCTACTGAACGTAGTAATATCGGATAAAAATTGGTTTTTTAGACCGTTTATAAATCTTTTGCTCCATTGAACAATTCACTAACACTTATTCCATGATTCAAATTATAAATAGCTTCAGAAAACAAAGGAGCAATCGATATCTCAGTAAACCAAGGATTTTCTTCAAAGAACTTCCAATCCCTAATTATAGTATCTGTGCTAAAAACTTTAACGTCGGATTCAGATAACCTTTCAATAGCTGGACCGCTAAATATTGGGTGTGTACAGAACGCATAAACTTTTTGAGCACCAATTCTCTTTATATCATGTATAACTTTCTTCAGTGTACCGCCAGTATCTATCATATCTTCAATAATAATTACATCTCTTTCATCAATTCTTCCAACAACTTTTATCCCTTCAACTTCATTTGGTCTTGGCCTTGTCTTGAAAGCCTGTGCGACTCCCCTGGTTTCTAACTTTTTGGCATAGAACTCAGTTTTTTTAGATGCACCAACATCTGGAGCCAACAAAACAGTTTTACCTTCCTCAAAAATATTCTCTTTGATGTAATTCAAAAATATCGCAGAAGCCCTCAAATTGTCCATCTGAATTCTTCCATCATAAAATCCTTCTATCTGATCAGCATGCAAGTCTGCAGTGATAACATTATCAACTCCAGAAATCTTCAAAACATCTGCAGCCCATCTTGCAGTAATTGATTGTCTACCTTCTCTTCTATCTTGTCTAGAATAAGGCAACAATGGAATTATTGCAGTAACTTTGTTTGCACCACTCTGTATCATTCCTCTAGCACACTGACACAGCTCTAGAAAATTATCTTGCACGCTTCTTCCACTCAACGGGTCCTGACAGCATTGAACTAAATAAATATCACAGCCCCTAACAGTTTCATTTATAGTTGAAAGCATTTCTTCATTGGAAAAATCAATTGTCTTAAGATCACCTAATTTTAAATCCCTACACTCTTCCTTCTTTCTTAACTCAGATAGAATTCTCTTGGCAAACTCTTCACCAGAACGGCAAGCAAATAATTTAAGTTCACCTCGACTCATATCGACCGCAAAGAAAAATAAATTTATAAAAATTACGCTGTTAAAACATACACAAATAGCTCTTCAAAGTCAAACTTCTCTTTAGAAACCAATTGATACTTGTAACCATAAATATCAAACATATCCAAAACATCCAAAGTAAAAGAAGAGAACAATAACAAAATCTTCCCATCCTCATTCAAATATTTATGTGCTTCCTGCAAAAACTCATCAATAATCTCAGAACCAGTCTCACCGCCAGTAGTGCTCAAAGCAGAATCAGCAGGCTCCCTTTCATCCTTGGGCAAATAAGGAGGATTGAAAACAATCAAATCAAACTTCCCTTCAACGTTCTCAAACAAATCAGAAACAACAGCATCCACACCAAGCTTCTTCACATGTTCAACACATTCTTCACTTATATCAACAGCAACAACATCACAGCCAGCATCTTTTGCAGCTCTAGAAAGTATTCCAGAACCACAACCCATGTCAAGAACCTTCATTCCAGGCTTTACATGCTTCTTCAACTGTTCCAAAATCAAATAAGAATCCTCTGCAGGTTCATATATCATAATTAGTAACTCTTACCGAAAAATATTAAATGCTTTCCTTCTTTTCCACAATGAACACATTTGCCCTTTTTCTTAGGTTGATCGAACGGAATATTCAAACTCTTTGCTCCATTAGTGCCATCTTTCAACATATCTTCACACTTCGATGATCCGCACCAGAAAGTTCTTACAACCTTCTTATCTTTAATAGCCTTCTTAAATTCTGCAAAAGTATTCACATTAACAATTTTACTATTCATAGCTTTCTCGGCCTTCTCATACAAATTACCCTGGATATCTTCTAAAAGTTCACCAACTTTCTTAGCTAGAGAACCAATCTTTACAAAGTCTTTTTTTCCAGTATCTCTTCTAACAAGAACAACTTGTCTTTTTGCAACATCCTTTGGTCCAACTTCAATTCTAATAGGGATTCCCTTCAATTCCCATTCATTAAATTTCCATCCAGCACTATAACCTTCTCTATCATCAAAAATAACGCCATACTTACCTAACTTTTTCTTTACATCCTTCGCAAACTTCAAAACCTTGTCCTTATCTTTCTTGAATACAATAGGAACAACTACAACTTTGTTTGGAACAATCTTAGGCGGCAGAACCAAACCATTATCATCTCCATGAATTGCTAACATAACACCAATCATACGAGAACTAATTGCCCAAGTGTTTTGGAAAGGATATTGTTTCTTCTCATCTTTGTCTAAAAAACTAATTCCAAATGCCTTAGAGAATTTAGTACCATCAAAATGAGAATCTGGTCCTTGTATAGCTTTTCCATTTGGCAAAATAAATTCAGTGCTCCAAGTATATTCTGCACCAGCAAATTTCTCCTTATCCGTTTTCTGACCAACTAAAGATGGTAAAGCCAAGTAATCTTTAGAGAAATTCTCCCAGAGAGAAATGATATCCTTCATCTCTTTCTCAGCTTCCTTTCTTTCTGCAAAAACAGTATGACCTTCATTCCACAAAAATTCCCTAGTTCTCAAAAGAGGAACAGGATTCTTGAATTCCCACCTAACTACACTATTCCATTGATTCAATCTCAAAGGTAAATCTTTCCAAGATCTTATCCATTTAGCATAAGAAGGATACATAATTGTTTCAGAAGTAGGTCTGATAGCCAACCTCTCATTAAGCTTAGACTTTCCAGTATGAGTTACCCATGCAACCTCTGGACTAAAACCTTCTACATGTTCAGCCTCTTTCTTAAGAAAACCTTCCGGAATCAATAATGGGAAATAAACATTCCTGATGCCCAAATTCTTTAATTTCTTATCAACTATTTTCTGTATGTTTTCCCAAATAGCATAACAATCTTCTCTGAAAACAATACAACCAGAAACATCAGTATAATCTGCAAACCCAGACTTCAAAACAATTTGAGTATACCACTCAGAAAAGTTATCTGCCTTTTTTACAGTAATGCCTTCATCTCCTTTACTTTTCATAAACAAAATACAATTCCAATTATATAAAAAGCTTTACTTCTCCTTAACATGCCTTATTCTCTTTTCATTATCCAAAGGCTCTTCCTCTTTAAATCCACAATTCTTACAAGAACAAACCATATACAAACCGTCTTCAAACCTATGCTGTCCTACATGCAATTTACCACCACAGTCAGGACATTTCTCTAATTTTTTCATTTAGCGGCAAGACCCCAAACAATCTTCACAAAACCAGCTGCAAATAGAACTATAGCAAAGAAATGCTCTATGTCAAAAATTCTAGCCCACAATAAATATCCAAATAGTATAGAAACCAAACCACCAAAAATCATTCCTGACTTCGTGAAACTCTTTTGTCTCTTCCTCTTTTTTGCCATATTTCAAAAATAGAATTTATTATTTAAAAAACTATTGCTTTATAAATCTAATATTACAAACTCTAACTATGCCAATCAACGCAAAACCAGAATATCTAAAATTAGAAACAGAGTATCCTTTTGCTAAGACAGTAGAAGAAAAACTAACAATTCTACAAAAGATGCTAAAAGTAGCTCCATCACACAAAGGGGCAGAAAAACTTAGAAACGACATCAAACAAAGAATTGCAAAATACAAAAAACTTCTAGAAAAAGAAAAGAAATCAAAGAAAGGATCAAAAGGTTTCTCAATAAAGAAAGAAGGGGCAGCACAAGTCACAATTATTGGAGTAACAAATTCTGGAAAATCAACTTTACTATCAAATTTAACAAACGCAAAACCAAAAATAGCTGACTACGAATTCACAACAAAAAAGCCAGAAGTTGGAACGATGAATTACAAAGGGATAATAGTACAGGTAATAGAAATTCCAGCAATAACAAAAAATTCATTAGAAAAAGAACATGGACCTGCGTTTTGGGGAATAACACGAGATTCAGACTTAATAATAATCACAGACAAAGATACAACAGTAGTAAACTCAGAATTAAAAGAAGCAGAAATAGCAAACAAAACAATTACAATTAATCCAGATATTAACCCAGAAAAAACAAAAGAAATAATTTGGAAAAACCTAGACCTAATCTATGTTTATACTAAATCTCCAGGAAAAGAAAAGGACCAACCCCCGGTAGCACTTCCAAAAAAATCCACAGTAAGAGACCTAACACTAAAAGTTCACAAAGACTTCTTAAGAAACTTCGATTACGCAAAGATTTGGGGGCCATCAGCCAAACATCCTGCAATGAGAGTTGGTTTAAATCACAAATTGAAAGAAGAAGACGTCATAGAAATACACATTAAATAAGCTATCAAAAGCTATAAATAACTTAAACTTCTTAATAACTTAAAATGGAAGAAAACATTCAAATTCTAGGCCTACACGATTTCGATGAAATGGAAAAGACCAAAATGTTCTTGTTGGCAGAAAGACACTACGAAAAATTTAGTAGAGATCTACCAGGAAAACTAGTACTCCACGCAAAAAAACACAACAAAGAAGGAAATAGATGCATATACTCTTTCCATGCAAGAGTTCAAAAACCATCTAACTTAATAAACGTAAGAGACTCTGATTGGGAGTTAGAAAAAGCATTACACAAAACATTAGTAAAAGTAGAAAAAAGAATTCAAGACAAATTCAAAACAAAAGGAAAATGAGTTACAAACAAATAATAGTATTAAGAAAAGACTTGAAGTTGAGTGCAGGAAAATCTGCAGCACAGTCTGCACACGCATCAACAGATGCAACACTAAAAAGCGATTCTGAAAAAGTAAAAGCTTGGCGAAAAGAAGGAATGAAAAAAGTTGTAGTAAAAGTAAACAGTCAAGATGAAATTCTAGCGGTAAAAAAAGAAGCAGACAAACAAAAAATAACAACTGCACTAATTAAAGACGCAGGAAGAACAGAAATCAAAGCAGGAACAATAACTGCATTAGGTATTGGACCAGAAAAAGAAGAAAAAATAGATAAAGTAACTGGAAAACTCAAATTACTTTAGTTCAAATTCTTTTTATCTAACAAGCCTTGTTCATGATGATCTTCCATTAGGTTAACTAATCTATTTTTAGCAGCCCTTTCATCACCATTTTGATACCATTTAGTACCCATGACCCTTACGCCATCAAGAAAACCATCATCACATTCAAATCTTCTATCTCTCAAAACATAAACAGGTTTATCCCATCTTCTTGCTATGTCCAATTTAATTGTCAAATCCTTTGCTGAATCATGATCATCCAAAACTCCAGGATACAGATTTACAATCATTCCCGTTGAATACGACAATAAACAAATATCTTCTTCATGCATTTTTTCACTCCTACCTCTTTGGAAGAAGTTAACTCAAAATAACCCTATAAAAGGCTTTTGGTAAATTTTAGTAACCTTTATAAAACAAGATTTTATCTCATTTCTGGGACGACCAAAGCGGTTTGGAAACACCCGGACTCATCTCGAACCCGGCAGTTAAGCAAACCCACGTTTCAAATTGTACTGCAATTTTTTGCGGGAACCTTGAAAAGTTGTCCCTTTTATTTTCTAAAGAAAGGTTTATAAACAAAATATATATTCCAAAATATACAATAGAGGATAAAAATGAAAAAAAAATCGCAAGTAGAATACGAACCAGACATTTTAAGAATACGAAATGCGGCAAGATCTATTTTAGGAAGTGAATTTTCCACAAATTATGATATAACCCAGTCCGGTTTTGGTGGGGGAATAACTATAAATAAACGTCTTTTTGCAAGTGATAATCTCACTATTGGAAGCACATCATATCCTTTGCACAATACCCCCCTTTATTCAGAAAGGGAATGGGTTTGGATTTCATATTTACACAGTGCCCCCGGAGTTTTTGGAAGGATTGGGTTGACTTGCGATTCTTTGGTTTTTTCAATCTATACCCTAGAAGCAAGATTACCAGGTGTCAAAGATAATATAGATAATAAAAAATTCAGACATCAAAAAGAAGAAGGCGAGTGGGAAGATTTACTGGCAAAAATAGAAAGGGATATACGTAGAGGAAATTTCTCTGCAGAAAGGCTAGACTTATAGTTTGCGCATTTCAAAACCTTTTTAATTCTAAAATATTAAAACAAATCATGGATAAAAAACAAATAGCTACAGAAAGAATAAAAGAACTATTCGAACAAGCAGACAAAGTTTTCAATAAAAACAAAACTCTAGCTAACAAATACGTCAAAACAGCAAGACAACTAGCTATGAAAATAAACTTAAGATTTCCAAGAGGATACAAAAGAAGATTCTGCAAACACTGTTACTCCTACCTAAAACCGGGAAAAAATCTAAGAATAAGAACTAAAAACAAGAAAGTTATATACTATTGCCTTGAGTGTAAGAAGCATATGCGTTTTCCTTTAGCGAAGAAATAACTTGAACCCAATTATTTTTAACCCAATCTTTCTCTAATTTCAACAATACACTAAAACCTCTAGCCTTCAGTTCTTTATCAACAATTCCGCCTTGATGTGGATATCTAAACTGTTTTGGATGAGGACTGTGAAAACCATGCATATAATGAATTAATTCATGAGCAATAGTAGTAAGAATAACGTATTCTGGAACAACTTCATTCCGAAACAAACCATTAACAGCAATCTGAGAAGAACCATCCTTCAATTTTTTAATATGGCCAAACTTAGTCGTCCAGCTACCTCTAAAAACAACATTAACTTTATTCAGTCTAACAACGTCAGGCATAAGAACTTGCCACACCTCATCTAGCTTAGAGTTAAGCCATTCATCACTTCTCATTAGAATTTCTTATATTTGGCAACTTTTTCTAACAAATCAATGTGTCCCAAAAACAATGCTCTGCAACAGTATCTTTTCAAACCAAGATCATCCATAACTTTCTTTGGTTCTTCACCCTTCTCAACTCTTTCCTTATACTTTTCCCACAAGTGAGCAACAGGTTTTCCACAACTGAAACATCTTACTGGAATTATCATTTTATCTATACGATTTCTGCCTTTTGGCTCTAGCCTTAGAGTCATTAGGTTTACAGACCTCCTTTCTTCTAGTATCTGCAATTAATAAGTTTCTGTCATACTTCAAAAACTTTTCCTTTAGTGATTTATTAGCTTCAACCAAACATCTACCAATAGCCAACCTTGCAGCTTCAGCTTGAGAGCTCCATCCACCGCCAGAAACCTTAACAGAGATATCAAATTTCTTAGCCAATTCACCGGCCAACAAAATAGGTTCCATAATCTTCATTCTAGCAGTACTTGGGGAATAATTTTGCAACAACTCAGAATTTACTCTAACAACGCCCTTTCCAGTCTTCATTGTAGCTTTGGCTATTGCAGTTTTTCTCTTTCCTGAATTGTGAATTACTTTCATTTTCTAATCAATTTGGTCAAAGTATCAACATCAATAAACTTTGTATTCTTACTATTTGTAACATCAGCCTCTTTAATTGTTTCCTTTTTCTTATCCTTAAGTTTTTCAGGAATACCAATATAACACATAACTCTTTCAAACGCCAACCTTCCTTTTTCTTGTTTGTAAGGCAACATTCCTCTAATTATTCTTCTAACAAATCTGTCAGGCATAAATGAAATGAATGGCCCCTTCAAGGGATTACCCCTATCTCTTCTTTCTCTATATTTTTTCAAAATAGATTCTTTCCTTCCAGTTAAAATAGCTTTTTCACAATTTACAATATCAATTTTCTCTCCAAGCAAAGCCCTCTTAGAAACTTGAGTAGCTAATCTCCCAACAATCAAATTTGTAGAATCTATAACTGCCATTTTAACCAATTATTCTAACATCCTTTCCAGTAGGATTGGATTTCAATAACTCCTTAATCGTAATTTTGTTTTTTATCTTTTCACTTGCGGCTTCAGTAAATTGCAAAGCAGCAACAGTTACTTTGTGATCTAATTCACCGTTACCCAAAACTTTTCCAGGAACGATAACAGTTTCACCATCTTTTGTATTATTATTTATTCTATAAACATTAACTTCTCTTCTATTTCTGCTTGGCCTTTCCAATTCCTTTACAATTCTTCTCCAAAAGCCAGCCTTCTGTTTAGAAAAACTTTCCTTGATATCATTTATCAAGTCTTTCACGTTTTGGTTTGTCGTTCCAGTTTTCATTTTTCTTATGCGGAAGACAGGGTTCGAACCTGCGTAGGCACTAAGCCACTGGGTCCTTAACCCAGCCCGTTTGACCGCTCCGGCACTCCCGCATTATTTACTTCTTGACCTTCTTGGCGAGAGTTTTTATTATTGTCGGTTTAGCACCTTTTAGGCCCTTGCTAAACTCATCTAACTTTGCGTTGAATCTATCAATCGCAGTTTTCAATATTTCTTCTGAACTTAATTGTCCAAAAGATTCCAATGTGAACACAAATGTATCTTTCTCGTAATCAACTTTCAAAGCAGATTCATCAACACTCTCACAAGACTCATACAAATCATCTTTCAACAATGCATCTTCATCCAACTTTCCATCTTTTATTGCTACCTTTGGAAATTTATCCAAATTCTTTGCATTCTTATTCACTTTCAAAATTGGTTTGTGCTTGTAAAAAATAGCACCAGGTGAAAACTTGATATGTTCCTTTCCAATACCAACCTTTGCTTCAGCAACAAACTTAACAACCTGTCCATCAAGTAAACTAACAATTGGAATTTCATCAAATGCAACTTTAATATTTTTATCACCAAAAACTAAATCTGAACTATAAACAGTCTTTGGACCAATTCCATCAAAACTAACTTTGGAACTATAATCTTTAACTTTGTAAACACCAGAATCTGTAACAATTGGAATCAAACCAAGTCTATGTGCCAATATCTCATCATATAATGGAGAATCATTACCAAAAAATTCAACTTCATCAATAGCTAAGACTGGAGTCTCTGCAACAATCAATCTTCTCAATACATTTGCTTCTGCTTCATTTATTCCAGAAATCTCAAATTTCATTTCATTATCTTTTTTGTCAAGAACTTTTATTTCCATTTTTTATGGCCTTCTCCCTCTTTTTCCTCCTTTCTTCCTACAACCATCGTGAGGAAGCGGAGTTACTTCTTCAATATTTCCTATTTTTAATCCATTTCTTGTCATAGCTCTTATTGCAGCCTGTGCACCAGGACCAGCACTAACGGGACCGTTGTGTCCACCAGGAGCCCTGACCTTAACATGAACAGCATTGATTCCCTTTTCAAGAGAACCTTCAGCAGCAACCTTTGCAGCCATCATAGCAACAGTTGGGCTACTCTCTAATCTGTGTGTTTTTGTCATCATACCACCAGAAGCTTTCGCAATAGTTTCAGAACCGGTGATATCTGTAACATGAATTATAGTATTATTATAAGATGCATAAATATGTGCAATTCCCCATCTCAACTTTTGATGTCTATCTCTCATTCTTTAGCTACCTCTTTTGGAGCTTCTTTTAGCTCTTCAACTTTATTTTCAGCCAATTCTGCAGCGGCAGGAACTTCTTCTTTCTTTGGTTTTGGTTTTTCTTCCTTTGTAATAGGTAACTTAGGATTCAACCTCAACTTAGATTGCTCTTCAAGACTTACCAAATAAGAAGGAACAGTTATTTTCTTACCATTAACAACAACATGTCCATGAACGATATATTGTCTAGCTTGTTTCAAAGATCTTACCAAACCACTCTTGAAAATAAGAGTCTGTAATCTCCTATCCATCAAATTTCTAGGCTCAAGATCCAAAACATCTTCAACTTTGGAATCTTTCTTTATTAAACCATATTTAATTAATTTTTCCATAAGCAAATCTTTCTCTTTCTTCATCTGCTCAGAATTTTTATCAGCAATATAATTTTTCACCTGCTCCTTATAGTTCTTCAACTTAGCAGTAACTTTCCATATTTCCTTTTTATTTTTGAAACCAAATTCTTTAACGTACTTTGCTTCCTCAGAAATCCTTCCAGCTTGCCATGGATGAGTGGGAGTATCATACTTTTTTCTTTGTTTTTTTATTTGACCCATCTTTAACCTTTCTTACCTTTCTTCTTAGTCTTAACACCAAGAGTCCTTCCACCCCTACCTTTCTTCTTCCTAAAGTTAGATTTAGTTTTCTGTCCTCTTGCAGGAAGACCAACAGAAGTTCTCAAACCTCTCCTGCTTTTTATCTTCATTAATCTCTTGAGATCGAACTCTTTTCTTAATCTTAAATCAGAAGCAGTTAAGTGTAAATCATCACCAGTATCCCTATCGCATTGTCTATTGACCATCCAAACAGGAATTTCGTGTTTTGTTGGATTTGTTATAACATCTTCAATCTTTTTGACTTCTTCATCAGTCAAAGAACCAGTTTTTTTATCCTTATCCAAAGAAGTCACAGAACAAATAGCATTTATCATTGCATGACTAACTCCTTTTATCTTCAAGAAAGTCTGCTTAACTGGCTTACTTCCCTCTAGGTCAGTCGATACAATTCTAACAATGTGCTTCAATTTCTGTTCCATTCTCTCCTTCAAATGGTTTTTGAGTCATTTAAAAATCTTTTTGTTATGCCTAAGCCGAAAAAAGCTTGTGTTTATCCTCATTTCCAAGCTCTACAAAGATCCTTTTCACTACAACTTTCTCAGGATTTGGTATTAGCTTCACTCTTTTCTTTATATCTTCAAAAGACTCAAAAGGCTTCTCCGATCTCCTTTCAACTATTTCTTCAGTGTGTCTCTTCCCAATACCAGGTAACAATTCCATTTGGTGCATCCTAGTATTAAGGGGTTCAGCCTTGTTAAAGAATTCAATAAACAGTTGTTCATTATCCTTAACTAATTGCTCAACAACCACTTCAACTTCAGACCTTCCTGTCTGTGTTAATTTATCAAGTTGCAACTTTCCACTGATATGATGAATTTTATCTCTCTTGCCTTCACCAATATAAACTACTTCATGAGGCTGTAGAAATTCACCTTTCTTAGGAACTAATTCTAGTAAAGTAAAATGCTCCTTCCCCATAGCTTGCGCTATTGAAGTCTTCTGATGCATAGGTCTCGTATCGAACGGATACCCATGCGGAAGGAAGTCCAAAATAATTGCATGTTCTTCTTTTGCTCTCATCATTTTTTAATACCTTAAGCATATTTCTTCACTACTTCTAATATTTTGTTCAAATCTTCTTCTTTCAAAGTTAGATTCTCTGTTGATAATATCGTCTTTATACTATCCAAGTCTTTAGGACAGACATTCATAATATGAACCATACTTTTTTCTCTAAGTCTGCCTATTCCCAACTCTTCTAGATCTTTTCTGAAGTCAGCAGGAGTTTTCTTTATCTTTGCTACGCCACCCAAGTATTCTTCGACTTTCTTAGCTCTAAAGTTCAACTCCTTATCTCTCTTCTTCATACTAGCTACTTCGTCTTTCACTTCATACATACTAACTGGTTTTTCATTAACGATTTTCATTTTATGCCTTTTTCAGATGAACGGGATGTGTAAGCACTCTCTTTAGCTTGTTCCCATCTTTTATTTTTACGTAATAGCTACTTCCTTGTTTTCCATCAATTACACCAGACTTTCCATGGAATCTTGGAAAATACATTCCTTTCTGATATGATGGTTCAGCAACTAAGCAGACCCTATCTCCATCAACAAACTTCTGGAAAAACTTTCTAATACTAAGTTTTCCTTTCTGTCTGATATTTTTGGACAGTTTTCTCCTTGTTTTTCTTCTAAACCCACCGACTCTTTGCATTTTGAATACCTTAGTTTACAGAATATTAACTCCATTTATAAGCGTTTTTGTTAACAAATCAAAACCCTTAAAAACCAAAAACTGATTGATTTTCTTGTAGGCTAGACTGGATGGTTAGCTCTTATCTGTAACCACAAATGAGCTTCATGGTGGAGTCGAAGTCTTAGGCCAGGATTAGAAATTTAATTTTTGGTCTTAACTCGTACGTTGATCCTTTGCCTCATAGGGTTGATGTATTTGAGAACCAAGTCAGGCCGGGAACGGAGCAGCTTTAATCTTTTACATTGGCGCTTATGATTAGTAGAGGGGAGGAAAAGTTAAGGTTCAACCAATGATTAATTTCTTTTTCGAACTTAAGACGCGCCTACACTTATTATTGTAGTTCGTGAATAACATCACCTAAACTTTGCGCAAGAACGTTATACATCTTCTGTATTATTAACTCATACATAGATTCCTTTAAAGGACCAGTACAATAACTTAAAGCATCAACAGTGAACTTCTGATTTTTAGGAACAGTACAGGTCATTGATTTACCAGTAAATAATTCCTTAGTTTCCTCATCAGATTCAGGGTTTACCTCAAGCACACTAACCACAACAACGCAATCAAGGCCTTTCTCATATTTTATCTTATATTCAAAGATATTACCTTCATCCTCAGTTAAATATTTAGCTCTCTCACAATTTGAGAATTTTTCATTAAAACAATTGGAATCATATTCACAATCTGTAACTCTAAACAAATAGAAAACAATGAACAAAAATAGAACCAATACTACCAAAGGAGCTATTTTTGAAAATGACCACCTCTTTTTCATAATCAAAATTTTATTTTTTTGTTTATATTTGTTTCGGATTAAGCAAGATTAGACTTTGTAACAATTTCTAACTTTGCCATCTTAGGATTTACTTTTGAATCCATTGCAACAATATATTTTACCTTTGCTCTTTCAGCAGTCTTCAAAACATCAAGATCAAGAGTTCCATCAAAAACTATTGCATGAATTCCAGAACCAAGATTCCTTATCGTAGTTGATAATTCGGATGTAGGAACTTTTCCTAAGATACTTAGTTCCTTATCTAAAATATAAGCTCCTCTTGTTCCAACCAATTCATCTAACATCTCTTTGTAGGTTTCTCCTTCTTTCTTAGACATTCTAAGTTTCCTTACTCTTGGCTGTACAGGTCTTCTTATTGGTGCAGATCTAGTATCGGTTCTCCTTACAGTTGTTCTAGCGGGAGCCTTTCTGCCATTAGTATCAAGTTTAACTTGATCAACTGCAATCTTACTTCTAAGAGCTTTATTGATTTCCTTCTTTGTAATTTCTTCAACTTCCTTTCCATCTGCAGCCTTTGCAACAAAATCAATCTCGCTAGTACCTATCAGTTCCTTTATAATCAAATCTCCACCCCTATCGCCATCAACAAAAGCAGTAACAGTTTTTATCTTGCTTAACTCCTTTATTGTAGCCGGGACAGAAGTTCCATTCATAGCTATGCAATTTTTTATTCCGTTTTTCAACAGATTAAGAACATCCGCTCTGCCTTCAACAATAATAATTTCATCAGAATCATCAATCATTGGTCCAGCTGCAAGCTTATCTTTTCCATAAGCTTTGATTTCCATCAATCTAACAGAATCTGCAACCTTTTCAGTAATCTCCATAGAATCTGGCAAAACATTATATGTCAAATCCTTCAAAAGCTCTTTAGCTCTTTCAACAATCTGATCTCTTTTTGTAGTTCTAACATCCTCAATACTTGTTGAAGAAACCTTTGCAGTACAAGGACCTATTTTTTCAATAGTTTCCAAAATAGCAGCTATCAATGCAGTCTCAGTTTTATCTAAACTAGATGGAATAACAATCTCACCAGAAGTCTTACTATTCTTAGTTTCTACATTAATCTCTATTCTGCCAATTTTACCGTTTCTTTGAAGTTCTCTAAGCTCCAAATCAGAGCCTAAAAGACCCTCCGTTTGACCAAAAATGGCACCAACTATGTCCGGTCTCTCTACAACGCCTTCTACAACTATCTGAGCATGAATTATATACTTGGCTGATACCAAGCCTATTTTTCCCATTTTCTTTCCTCCAATTTTCTTTCGTCATTTTTTATATCTTAAAAGAACAAACTAAGTAAAACCTACAATAAAATAAGTATAATACTTGTGCTTGCCCCCTCGTTAATCAATTTTAAATGCAATGATTAATCAATATGAAGAAAATGGAGTTGAGTTTAAAGGA
>CAYMSW010000014.1:0-15934 GCA_964393215.1 Candidatus Woesearchaeota archaeon | reverse complement strand
AAACAGCTATTTATTGTGCAGATTGGTTTAGAGATTATTTAATGTGCAAAGCCTATTAAGAAAGAAAAAGAGAAATTAGAATCCAAAGTCGCTATCTTTTCGCCTGGCACCTTCTGATTCTAGTCTGACTTCTACAGGTAGGCCATATTTTTCAGATAGACTTTCTGCAAATCTAGTCATTTCTTCTAAATTAGATCTACCATATACTTCCATAACCCATCCTCCGTCATCGGTTGCTCCTCTTATCTCTCTATCTCTTGTAAACAATATGGCCAACTCTTCTGCCTTAGCATGAACTCCTAATAAACGTCTCGAAAGTCCCCCTTGCGGTTTACCTATTCTTCTACAAATCGAAACGAACTCGCTAGTTCCCACTCTTGTTACTTCATTTGGACCATTGTAGCTGGTGTGATACCCTCTACTTGCTAAATCGGTAAGCACTTTTTGTGCTGCACTTTGTTCTACTGATACTTGTGTTTCTTCTTTATATTCCTTTATTCTATCCACCCATCCATATGTCATTTTTGTATTCCCCCAAATATTATCTTCTTCTCTTTTTCTTCACTGTTCTTTTTTTGGGTCTCTTTTTTGCTGGCTTTCTCTTGATCACTTTCTTCTTAGGTTTCCTCTTAACTACCTTTTTCTTGGTTGGCCTTTTTTTTGGTCTTCTGACTGGCTTTCGTATCGGTCTCTTTTTTTTAGTTACTTTTTTCTTAGAAATAGGTTTTTTCTTAGGTTTGGCCTTCTTTTTTGGAGCCTTTTTTCTTCCTCTTTCTGGCTTTTTCTTCTTTTTTGGTACTTTTTTCTTAACTGCCTTCTTGGTTGGCTTTTTCTTAACTACCTTTTTCTTGGTTGGTTTCTTTTTTCTACCTTCTTTGAATAGAACCCAAATTGGGTATTCTGCTCTTGAATATGGAGAATTTTTCCAAACTTTTACTACTTTTCCATCTCTTATGTCAATTCTTACTAATGTTGAATATATTGTATTTTGGATGTATGTGCCCTCTTTTAGAACAAATTGGATGTCATAGCTTCCGCTTGACCAGTTTCCTGTGAATTGGTGCATGAATTTCTTGAACTCTGCTGGGCTCTCACAGTGTGCTTTTTTTACTGTTATGAACTTATTCTTATGATATGGTGCCTTGTAAGCTTCTCTAATTTTCAGAACGAGCATTGGTCTTGAAAAGTTAATCTTGATTTCTTCATCCATTTTGAGTAGATATTTAGTAAAATATATATTACTGAGAAAATATATAAATGTTTCGTGCTAAACCCTTAAAAATTGGGCGAAATTGGCCAGAATTTGGTTACTTCTGAGTTCTTGTTTGGTTTTTGCGAATGTTGAAAATATCATTTTTACTTTGTATTTCTTACATAATTTTACATTTTGAGCCATTCTCGCAAGTATTTTTGGTCTTTCTGTGTCTGTAGCGTTTAATATATCTGAGAAGTTGAATCCGATAGCTATATTGTTTTTTTGAGCTAATTTGCATAGAACTTGATTTAATCCAGAATTTCTGAAGAACAAGAAATCTTTCCTTTTTCCTCTTTCCGGGCTTAGGAGAATATCTACTTTTTTGTTTTCTAGAGCCAATCTGTTTATTTTTTCATCTCCGCCTTGGATAATGATTGGTTTTTTTGCTCTTTGGACGTCTCTTCTTAGATTATTTGGTGTTGTTTTGATTATTATTACTTTTTCAGTTTCTATCTTTAGCTTCTTTTCTGTAGGTTTATCTTGAATTAGTGTTAGCTGTTTCATTTTTTATTAGTTTGGTGATGTTTTTTGTATTGTATCCTTTTGTTGTGTCTATTACTAATAGATTGTGTCTTTTTGCTTCTTGGAGACAGACTTGGAAGATTTCTGCCTCTAAATTTTCATAAATCTTGTCTTTTGAATATTTTCTTTTTTTGAGACGTTTTGATAGCTTTTCAATTTCTGTTGTTGTGACTATGCATAATGAAACGTTGGTTTTTGGTAAATAATGGCTTAAGTGTGAATCTAAGATTAATTGTTGTTTAGATTCTTTAATTAATTTTATTAGGAATTTGTTTAGTTTTTTTGTGTCTACTACGAAGCATTTGTTTTTTCTATCGTAAGAATCGTGAAGTTTGTGTTTTTTTATTATTGAGTTTACGTCTACGTATTTGTATTTTAGAGCTTTAGCTAGCTTTTTTGCTAGAGTAGTTTTTCCAGTTCCAACTGATCCTGTAATGCAGATTGCTTTCATAGTTATTTAACTAACAGTAGTTCCTATAAACTTTTTGTTTGAAAGAACTTTTTTTAGATTTGGTAAGCTTGGTCCGATTATGTATGTTTTTATTTTCTTTCTTGTTATTAATCTTGCTGCGAATTGATCTAGGACGAAGTGTTGTCCTGCTTTGAATTTTATTTTTTTAGTCATTTTTAGAAAGTCTCTGAAAGAAATTTCTTTTATGAATTTTGCTCCTTTGTTTGTTTTTGGGTTTTTATCATATAATCCTTTTACATTTGTCATGTTGATTAGTTGGTTTGCTTTGATTTTTTTAGCTACTTGTGCTGCGTTTCCGTCCGTTGTGCATTTTGTTTTGTATCCTAAAGCTCCGCAAATTACTATGTTTGTTTTTCTCAGGTCTTTTTTTACTTCTGCTAGGCTAATTGGTATTGGATCCTTTTTTTCGAAAACTCCTGCTACTAATCTTGCATTTAGTCTTGTGGCTGTTATTCCTAACCTTGAATTTCTTTTGTTGTCGAATTTTTTGTTCATGTATTTCCTTGCTGTTGAGCCTCCACCAACAACAATTACTACTTTATTTCTTCTTGAGAAGTCTGTGATTACTTTTTTGAACTTTTTTAGATAAGAATGATTTACTTCATCTGGAACAACTATAGAACCGCCTAAACTTATCACCACTTTTTTCATAAATTAAAATTTAAAAAAGAGAATTAAAAAGGTTTCTATCTGAAATTACCTCATTAAATTTTGGTATAATGATTGGTAAATTCTATCAGTGTCAACTTCGTCGTAATGCCTTCTAAGAGTTATGTCCATTTGTTTTCCTTCTTTTAGATAGAGAATTGAAGCATCAACTACTCTAGCCCACACCTTATCATTAACTCTTTTTGCTATAGGATATTTTTCTTTTAATATACTATTTGCTTGCATCCATCTGAAAAATCCTTTCAATGTATAGGGACGATCTCTAAAGCTATCGGATGTTGCTAAAACAGTAATTCCTGCCTCTTCAAATTCTTCTTCTATTATTCTTCTCAAATCCTTGTGATTTTTTGAGCGAACTCTGAGCATTGAAATTTGATCATCTGAAACTTCTTCTGGTAGTGTATCAAATTTTTCTAATCTCATTGTTTCAGCAGATTTTATTCTTTGTTTTTTCATAAAAATGGGAAATTTTCAGAAATTTATAAAGATTTTTACTGATTCGTTACGCTTTTAAGCTTTTTTACACTCCCTATTTTTATGATAATTGGGGTTACTGGATATTATTGTTCTGGAAAGGACGAAATTGCAAAGTTCTTGAAGGGAGAGAAATTTACACATTATTCTTTATCAGATGAGATTAGAAGAGAATTGAAAAAGAAGAGAAAGAAACTTTCTAGGGAAAATCAGATTAATTTAGGCAACGAGATTAGGGAAAAATTCGGTGTGGGCGAGCTAGCTAGAAGAGCGGCTAGCAAGTTTAAGCCTGGAAAGGATTACGTTGTCACTTCCATTAGGAATAAAGGAGAAGTTGAAGAGTTGAGCAAATTGCCTGGTTTTATTTTGGTCAACGTTATTTCACCTCAAACGGACAGATTTGAGAGGTTGAGGGATAGGAATAGAATTGGAGATCCTAAGACCTTTGAAGATTTTGTTAAGAAGGAAAGGATTGAATTCAGTGAAATAAGTACGAAGCAGCAATTGCATTTAGTTGGTAGAATGGCTGATATTATAATTAATAATAACAAATCTTTGGAAGAATTCCATAGAAAAATTGATAGGATGCTTGCAGATTGGTATCCAAAATTCCATCCTGAGTCTAGGAATGGAGATTAATCCACAGTAAATAATCTAGAATCTTTTACGTTGAATATTTTTGCTCTAGCTCCAGCGTCTAACCATCCATGTGCGTAGTTCAGAGCTGCGAAGGCTGTAACTAAATCTCCTTTTTCTTGGAAGTATTTTGCGTCCTTGATGTATCTTTCAATCATGTCTAGGAAGTCTTTTGCCAATTCTTTTTTTGCTATGTTTTTCTTGGCCATTTCTAGAGCTTCTTCAGATATTTTGAAATATTTCTCTAATTTTTGTGTTGTTACCGTGTTTTCCATATTAATGTAGGGGATACAAATTTTTTTAAATCTATGTAAAATTTTTGAAATGATGATTATCTCAATTTCTGGTACGGCTGGATCCGGTAAGAGTTCTGCAGCTAAGCAGTTGGCTGGAGTTTTAGGCATGAAACATTATTCTGTTGGTGACTTGAGAAAAGATATGGCAAAGAAGAGAAATATGAGTTTAGCCGAATTTAATAAAATGGGTGAGGAAAAAGATTTTACCGATAAGGAAGCTGATGATTTTCAAATTGAGTTAGGCGAAAAAGAGGATGGATTTGTTATTGATGGTCGCTTAAGTTATCATTTTATTCCAAAGTCTATAAAGATTTATTTGAAAGCACATATTAGAGCTAGAGCTGAAAGAATTTACAATGAGGAAAGATCTAATGAAAGGTTTAGAGATTTGGGAGATTCTATTGCTTCTTTAATTGAAAGGGATAAATCGGATAATCTTAGATATGCTAAGTACTATAATTTGAATCCAACTAATGAATTGCAGTATGATTTTGTTCTTGATACTACTTATTTGAATTTGAATGAAGCTGTTGCTGAAATTCTTAAGTTTATTAAACAAGAGAAGCTTATCAATTAGTATGGGAAAGTTAATTAGTTTGGTTTTTTCTGTGTTTATTTTTCTTAGTTTGTTGAATGTTATATTTTTCTATGAGAGTTTTGTTAATGAAGATTTGAGAGAGTTTTATTTGGGTGGCTCTTTATCTGATGAATATAGTTCTGATGAGAAGGAACATATGGAGGAAGTTAAAACGCTTGGTTTGTTTTCTCTCCTTTTGAATTTAGTTTTATTGTTTTTTGTTTTTCGGTATTTTGAATATGTCAATCTGAAGAAATCTAGTTTCTACTTATTTGTTATTTTTGGTTTGCTTATTTTATGTGGTTTGTTTTTTGACAGATTTTTTGAGCAGTTTCATTTAATGTTTTTTGATAGTGTTTGGAAGTTTCCTTCTAGTTCTAAATTAATACAGGATTATCCTTTTGAATTTTTTAGAAACAGATTTTTACTTCTTAACTTTCTTGTTATTTGCAGCGCTGTTGTTTCCTGGGGAATAGTTCTTAAAAGATTTCCTAAGAAACCACAGAGAAATTAGAGTCCATATTATAGCTCCGAAGACTACAATCAAAATGTAAAATATCTTTTCTGCCATGAGTAGATTTTTGGAAAATTAGTATTTAAATTTTACTATTTAGCTAATTGTATTAATTTCTTTAATTCTTCGTTTAGAGTTTCTATTTCTTCTTGTGTATTGTAGAAGTAGAAGCTTGCTCTTGCGCTTGAATCTAATTTGTTTGCGTTGTACCAAGAGTGTACGCAATGCATACCGCTTCTGAGCATAATATTTTTTGATGAGCTAAGTATTGAGGCAACTTCATGCGCGTCTAAGTTTGGAATTTGGAAGTTTAGTATTCCTGTATCTCCTTTGTAACCAATTTCTTTTAATCCTTCTTTGTTTACTGCTTTTTTTAGTTTGATTTCGTGCTCTTCAATGTTATCCTGTCCAATTTTCATTAAGTATCTTGCTGCTTCTCCTAAACCAATTATTCCTGCGTAATGTTGTAAACCTGCTTCGAATTTTGCTGGTGATTCTTCAAGAATATGATCTTCGTATGTTGAATCTTGAACTGTTTCTCCACCTTTTATGAACGGTTTCATTTCTTTTAGCAATTCTTCTTTTGCGTAAAGAACTCCAGTTCCTGTTGGACCTAACATTTTATGTCCTGAGAATGCTACAAAGTCTGCGTCTAATTTTTTTACGTCAATTTCTTTATGTGGAACAGATTGTGCTGCATCAATTAGAACCTTTGCGTTGTTTTCGTGCACGATTTTTATTATTTCTTTTATTGGTAAAGTGTATCCATCTAAGTTTGAGGTGTGTACGAAGCTGATTAGGTCAAAATCTTTTACTTTTTCTTGGAACGCTTCTAGGTCGAATGTGAAATCTTCTTTTGACTTTAGAACTTCGTGGTTTTTCTTTTGCCAAGGTATTAAGTTTGAATTGTGTTCTCTATCTGTTGTTAGAACATTTTCGAATTTGAATGAGTTTGCTACTAAATTTATTGCTTCTGTTGCGTTTTTTGTGAAAACTATTTGTTTGTTGTCTTTTGCCCCGATTAATTTTTTTATAGAATTTCTTGCTTCTAGAACTTCTCTGTCTACTTTTGATCCTAATTTGTGTATGCTTCTTCCTCCGCATGCAGGATATTCTTTGTAGTATTCTGTTATTTTGTTGATTACTTGGTTTGGTCTCAAAGACATACATGCATTATCGAAGTAGATTATTCCTTTTTGTAAAATTGGAAAATCCTGTCTTATTTTTTCAATATTCATTGCTAGAAACTAAAATAATTCCTTTAATAAAGGTTGTCATAAATATATTTGTTAGCTTGTATATTTTTATAAACGAAAAAACGTTCGCTTCTTGATGGTTCAGATTATAGATCCAATGGTTTCTGTTTTAAATGTTGGACCAGAACATACTACTGCTGATGGTTTGCATCTTGGTCCTGATTCTTTAGTATGGGGTGCTGCTCAAATAACTTACAAAGATACTGGTGCACTTAGAGAACTTGTTGATTTGAAGGCTGGAAAAGCTGGCTTTGATGAGCAGTTGAAGAGTGCTTTGATTGCAATTGCTGGTGCTGGTCATGCATCTATGGCTACAACCCCTGGTTTATGGGCTTATTTAGAAGGAAATTGTTCAAAATTTGTTGATTCTATGTTTACTGGTGCGAGATTTGGGAGTTCTTTAATGCCTTCTGGAAGAAGAGTTCCAATAGCTGAAGATCAGATTGTTGTTCCTAGAAGTATTGCTGAAGCAGGTAGGACTGAAACAGAGATGTACGTACAAGCTTCTAGAAAAAATATTCAAGCATATGGGGAAGTTCAAGGAACTATTTCTAAACAAGAAGCGAGCAAAATTGTTCAATATGGTCATAGAGGCGGAGGATTTGTATTCTTTCCTCTTGAAACTATAATTAATATGACAATTGATGCAGAAAGTGATCCAACATCAACTCCTGCTGAAGGTTTTCAAATTTTAGATCAACTTAGAGATGAAATACATCGTAAAGGAATGGGTATTACTTACGAAGCTAGGATGGCTGCTCCAAGGACAGGTTGTCCAAACCCAAGTATTTTTCACGATAGAAGAAATTTGGCTACAGAACTAGTTGAGGAGGGTAGTGGAATGTTGTATAATCCTATTTTATTAAGTTCTTCATCAGTACATAGTTCTGAAAGAGATCTTAGAATTTCTGAATTTTTATCTTCTAGAGAAAGAATTTTTGCTAATGCAGACAGAACTTCTTTTGAATGGGGTTCTGTTTTGCGTGAACTTGATGAACTTGTTCAAGATTTTGATCCTTCTGTGCAAATAACAACTGGGACAAATACCCCTTGGAGAGTTTGGGGTGAAGTAAAAAGGCATAGAACTATGCCTCAGGTTGTTGAAGGAGTTTATCATGCAGCTAAAAGGGCTCTTAATTTGATTGATCCACAGGAAGTATATGATTCTCAAAAAATGCGCCAAGTTGTTTCAATTCCACCTGGATTAGAATCCAATCCAGAACATTTCAGATTATGGATGCATAGATTTGTTGATTCATTATTAACTTATGATGGCCTTGTTCAAATGGGAGTGCCTAAAGCTGATGCTGCTGCAGTTATTCCTAGAGGATTAAAATTGGGTGTTGTAAAACAGTATGGTTTGTATAATCTTACAACTGGTTACATGTCTTTGAGATTATGTAATTCTGCCGAACCTGAAATGAGGGCAACTACTGAAGCTGAAAGGGATTTGATTTTTCGTTCTGGAAATTTACCTGGGTTGGTTGAAGAACTTATGGTTCCTAAATGTGGGTATAGTGGTTTTTGTCCTGAGAAAAAAACTTGTGCTTCTATTCTTGAATTTGATCCTGGTTATAATGGAGTCAAACATAAAAGGTTCAATGATTTATTAAAACAAGATATTAGAAGTAGATTATAGTTTAACCATCACCACATTCGTGACAATCACAGTCTTCTCCACAAACTTCACATTCGCCTTCTTCACATAAAGGATCTCCGCAGTTAACTACTGTTTCATCTGGAGTGAAAATACATTCTTCTGGATCTGCGTCTGGTCCTGCGCAATTGTCATGAACTGCTAGGTTATAGATTGCCATTCCTGAGTAAAATAGGCTTCCAAAGAATAAAATTGTAAATATCCATGATAAAAGTTCAAAATTTTTGTGCACTACTTTTGCTGATTTTGGACTTACTTTCATTAATGATCCGACAACTTTTCCTTTTATCTTAACATCTGTTGAAGATTCACATTTTCTGAAAGTTGTTGTTCTGAAAACACATCTGAATGCTTCTTTTGCCAACTCTCTGTGGGATGCTGAAAATATTCCCAAAATTCCAAATATAAGTAATGCTATTATGCAAACCATTATGATTTAATTTTTTGTTTTATTTAAAAAGCTTATGGGGTTTCTCTGTATTTTGGATATAGTGTTTTTTTGTCGTTTACTCTTTCAAATTCTTGATTTGTTAATTTATAGAAAGCTCTTTTTCCCTGTTGTATTACTTCATTTACTCCATAACCAACGCCATATACTACCCAGACTGGACTTACAACTATTTTTTCTAATATTTTTGGAGAATCTCTTGGTGATTTTTGTCTTTTTTTTCCTTCCATCAAGTCTATATCACTTAGCTCATAAATCTCATTTGGAGTTAGAAGACCTGTTTCACCCATTTGTTTAGTAAACATATAAAATATATAAATCTGTTGCTATGGAAACTCTTTTATTTTTAGTTT
The DNA here is from genome assembly GCA_964393215.1 of Candidatus Woesearchaeota archaeon. Classification (GTDB taxonomy): domain Archaea; phylum Nanobdellota; class Nanobdellia; order SCGC-AAA011-G17; family PNOQ01; genus CAYFNK01. The sequence continues at coordinate 6,805 of CAYMSW010000014.1, read as the reverse complement.
TGTTTTCTTTTTCATGGATCCTGTTGCATTTCAGATTGGAAACTTGGTAATTAGATGGTATGGCATTTTTTATGTAGTTGGTTTTCTTTTTGGATACTGGGTTGCACCATTACTGTCTAGGAACATTTCTAAGAAAGATATGCAGGATTTTTTCCTTTATTTGATTCCATTTTCTATTATTGGCGGTAGGTTGGCTTATGTTTTTTTGAATTGGAGTTTTTATTCTGAGAATTTGTTTCAGATTATTGCTGTGTGGAATGGTGGGATGGCTTTTCATGGTGGCTTGATTGGTGCTATTTTAGCTGCTTTGTATTATTGCAAGAAGAAAAATATTAACTTTTATGATCTTGCTGATGTTTTAGTTATTCCTTTGGCTATTGCTTTAGCTCTTGGTCGTTTGGGTAATTATATCAATGGGGAACTTTTTGGTAAGGTTACTAGTTTGCCCTGGGGTGTTTCTTTTGATGGTGTTGAAGGTTTGAGGCATCCAACGCAAATTTATGAGTCTTTGGGGAATTTGTTTACTTTCTTTGTTGTTTTGAGAGCTTATAAGTTGAAGAAGTTTAGGCGAGGATTTATTTTTTGGTTGTTTATCTTTTTGTATTCGTTTTTTAGGTTTTTTGTAGAGTTTTTGAAAGATGTAGAGATTTATTCTGGTTTGACTTATGGGCAGTGGATTAGTCTTCCTTTAGGAATTATATCTTTGTACATGCTCAATAGATTAAAGTAAGTTTTATTAGTTTTTTCTTATTCGCTTTTTGATGGAAAGTCCTTATGTTAAAGAACGGCTAATAATTGGTGTAGATATTGATGAACCATTATTTCCTTTTATAGATTATTTTTGTATATTTCATAATGACAAATATGGTACTAATTTGAGGACAGAGGACTTTACTGATTATAACATGGGATTGATTGTTGGTGTTAATCATGATGAAATAGTTAGAAGAGTTATGGAATTTTATCAAACTGATTTATTTAGGCATATGGAACCTACAGAAGGTGCTGTTGAAGGAGTTCAAATATTGAAAGAATCTGGGCATCTTTTAATGGCTCCAACTGCTAGACCAGATAGTATAGCTAATATTACACAAGAACAGATAAATGAACACTTTAGATATAGGGATGTACCTGCTTTTTTTAAAATAGAATATTGTAATTCATTTGGTAGTCATAATCGTAGAAGGAAGAAATCTGAGATTTGTGAAGAATTTGGTGTTCAAAGATTTATTGAGGATGGACTTCATCATGTGAGAGACTGTTCTCCTGTTGTTGATAAGGTTCTTTTATTTGATACTCTAATGAATCAGGTTAGTGCAGAGGAAGAACAAAGATTTGGAGAAAATGGAATAATTAGAGTTGATGATTGGGAAGAAATTTTGGAAAATATACTTTAGAATTATTCATCTACTAATCTTAGCATGTCTGTTAGACCCAATGGTCTTTTGCTTGGATTTTCTGCGGCTACTGTTAAGTTTGCCACAGTTGCACCCTGTTTTTGCCTAAACTTTCCGCCTTTAACTCTTTCTACCTCAATCATATCTAATTCATAACCTTCTAATCCGCATGCGCTTGTGGGGCTTGCACTCAATACTTGGTAATTTCTATTTTCAAAGTTTACATAAACTGGTTTAGTATCCTTTTTTTTACGCACTTTTTTTCCTTTTCTGTATTTGATCATTTTTAATCCTCTTTCGCGTTAAATTCCGTTTATATATCTTTCTATTGAGTAAATCTTAAATATTTGGAATTTTAACTAACATTATGGGTGATATAGTTTATTTTGATAGGAAGGTGAAGATTGCTCTTTGGTTGATGCTTTTTATTGTAGTTTTTACTGTCGCCTTGTATAAATCTGAGATGACTGGTGCAGTTGTAGGTAATATGTTTGAAAATTTAGCAAAATGAAAATTGTTTCTTGGAATGTTAATGGCATAAGGGCTATATTGAAGAAGGGTTTTGAAAAATCTATAGATAGTATTAAACCTGATGTTCTTTGTTTGCAGGAAACCAAGGCCCATCCAGAGCAGGTTGATAAGATGCTTTCTGAGTTTGAGCATCATTATTGGAACAGCGCTGAGAAGAAAGGCTATTCTGGAACTGCTGTTTTTTCTAAGATTAAGCCAATTTCCGTTTTTTATGGAATGGGTATTGAAGAGCACGATAAGGAAGGTCGTTTGATAACTTTGGAGTTTGAGAAATTTTTCCTAGTTACTGTTTATGTTCCTAATTCTCAGAGAGATTTGATTAGGTTGAGATATAGGAGTAAATGGGATAAAGATCTGTTGAAATATTTGAAAGGTTTAGAGAAAAAGAAGCCGGTTGTTATCTGTGGTGATCTTAATGTTGCTCATACTGAAATTGATTTGGCACATCCTAAGCAAAATTACAATGTTACTGCGGGTTATACTCAGATTGAGATTGATGGTCTTCAGAGATATTTGGATTCAGGGTTTATAGATAGTTTTAGAGAGTTCAATAAAGAGGGAAAGAATTATTCCTATTGGAGTTATATGTTCAATTGTAGAGCAAATAATGTTGGTTGGAGAATTGATTATTTTTTAATTTCTAAGAAAGTAAAATTGAAAGATGCTTTTATTTTGAACAAGATTATTGGCTCAGATCACTGTCCTGTTGGTGTTTTACTTGATTTTTAGGGCAAGGTTTATAAATTAGTTGTTGTCCTAAAATCTTCTAAAATTTTAGTGAGGTAAAAATAAATGAATGATGGACATAAAACTGATAGTGGGGAATTTGAATCCCAAGTAGAACAACAAGATGTTAGTGAAAATGGTGCTGTACAGAGAGAGTATAAACTTGCAATAACCACCTGTGATGCTGCTGGAATAAGAGAAATTAGAGAGAAAACAGGAACTGCTCCTAATTTGGAAAATCTTTTTGCATTGGCTGAAAGATCTGTTAGACTTAGTGCAAGTCCTACAACATTTTTGGGTGGCTTGTATGAGGGAAAAGAAGGAAAGTTATCCGAAGTTTATCATGATTTGAAAGAAGAGCATATGAGTAGAGCAACTACTGGTGATGGCAGAACATACCATCATTCCTAATTCTTTTTTTAGAAACTATTTTAAATAGTAAAATTTAGATTTAAACAAAAGATGGTGAAATTAGAAAGATCATTGAACTTGTTTCAAGTAACTGTAATGGGTGTTGGTATCATTCTTGGTGCCGGTATTTACGCGCTTATTGGTGTTGCTGCTTCTGAAGCAGGTAATGCAACTTGGTTAGGATTCTTTATTTCTGCTGTTATTGCAATTTTTACTGGATTGAGTTATGCTGAATTATCTTCTATGTTCAAAGGAGATTCTGGTGAGTATCATTATTTAGCTGCTGCTTTCAATAAGAAGATTGCATTCTTAGTCGGAGTAGCTATTTTGTTTGCTGGCTTTGTTAGTGCAGCTGCAGTTGCTTTAGGTTTCGGAGGTTATTTTGGTTCATTGATTGGCATGCCTATTGTTTGGGGTGCTATTTTATTGATAGTTCTTATGACTTTGATTAATTTTATTGGAATAAAAGAGTCCAGTTGGTTTAATACTATTTCAACTTTGATTGAGTTTGTTGGTTTGCTTATAATTATTGTTTTAGGAATCAGTAGTTTTGGAAGTGTAAATTATTTTGATATGCCTAACGGAATGACTGGGGTGTTCAGTTCTGCTGCGTTGGTGTTCTTTGCATTCTTAGGTTTTGAAGGAATTATTAAGTTAAGGGAAGAAACTAAAGATCCTGAAAGAACAATTCCAAAAGCTTTGGTGTATTCTATTTTGATTACTGGAGTTGTTTATGTTTTAGTTGCAATTTCTACAGTAAGTATTGTTGGTTGGGAAACTTTGGCTGCCTCTGATGCTCCGTTGGCTACGGCTGCGGCTGCTGTATTGGGTTCTCCTGCTTTTATTTTATTAGCTATAATTGCTCTGTTCTCTACTGCTAATACTGTGTTGATTATTTTAGTTACGAATTCTAGAATGATTTATGGAATTGCTAAGGAAAGTTCGTTGCCAAAAATATTCTCGAAAGTTCATAAGAGAACTAGAACTCCTTATGTTGCGATTTTCTTCTTTATGTTGTTGTGTATTGGTGTTTCTCTGCTTGGTGATCTGAGTTTAGTTGCTAATTTGACCAATTTGTTTGTGTTCATTACTTTTGCTTCTGTAAATTTGGCTGCGATTGCTTTGAGGTATAAGGAGCCAAAGATGAAAAGGCCATTTAAGTGTCCATGTAACGTTGGAAAGTTCCCTGTTTTATCTCTTATTGGTTTGTTGACTAGCTTGTTCATGCTTGGGTTTATTATTAGGAATTTGATTGTTGGTTAGTATAAAATTTTATAAATAAGTTAATACTCTAATTCTCTATTATGAGATACCCTGAGCTCCATGACACAGTTTATGAGATGGGTACTCAAGAAAGATATCGCTTTTTTCTAGATACTTGTGATGCTGAAGGTCTTAAAGATGTTATGAGGGAAACTGGGGAAACTATGAGTTCTGAGAATGTTGCTATGCTTAGAAGAAATATACGTTCTCTCAAAAGTGCTGGCCGGAATGCTGGTAGTTTGTTCAACGAATTGTCTGGTTTGAGAGCTATTCTTGAAGAAGTTGATGGCAATGGGAAAGTTTTATAAGATTATTTTTTGGTCTTTTTCTTTATGACATGTAGAAAGTGTAGGGAAAAACCTGTAATTAAGTTGACTAATAGTCATATAACTCTTTGTAAGAAATGTTTTATCAGTTATTTTGAGAGGAAAGTCAGAAAAACAATTAGAAAGTATGGTTTGATCAAGAAAGGCGAAACTATTGCCGTTGCTCTTTCTGGTGGAAAGGATTCTTTGACAACTCTTCATCTGATTAATGACATAGCTAAGGAACAGAGGACTACTAAGGTAATTGCTATAACTATTGATGAAGGTATTAAAGGTTATAGAGATGAAACTATTAAGTTCGCTAAGAAATATTGTAAAGAAAATAAAATTAAGTTAAATGTTTATTCTTACAAAGATCACTTTGGGCAGCCTTTGGATAAGATTATGAAGAAAACAGATACTTTACCTTGTAGCATTTGTGGTGTTTTTAGAAGATATTTGTTGAACACTAAAGCTAAGGAGTTGAAAGTTGATAAGTTGGCTACTGGTCATAACTTAGATGATGAAGCGCAAAGCATTTTGATGAACCAATTTAGAAATAATTTAGCTGTGAGTGCTAGGTTGGGTCCGATTACTGGTGTTGTTGATCATCCCGGATTCATTAAGAGGGTTAAACCATTGTATTTTGTGACTGAAAAGGAAGTTATGACTTATGCTTTCTTGAAAAATTTGGCTACGGACTTTAATGAATGTCCTTTTGCTGCTGGAAATTATAGATTTAGTTTGAGAAAATGGTTGAATGATTTCGAAGAAATGTATCCTGGTTCTAGGCATGGAGTTGTAAATTCGTTTATTGAGCTGTTGCCTACACTAAAGGAACATTTTAAAAACGACAAAAGTATTAGATTATGTGTGGTTTGTGGGGAACCTTGTTCTCAGGACAAGTGTCAGGCCTGTGTTTATGTGGAAAATTTGAAGAATGGTAAACGTGTACAACCAAAAAGAAGCTAGAAATTTTGATGTTAATGCCGAAACTGTTGGCGAAATAGCTGAGAAATTAGAATTGAATTTGAATGAATTTCTCGTTACAGTAAATGGAGAGTTGGGTGTTGAAGACACAAAAGTTAAAAATGGTGATGATGTTAAGTTCTTATCTGTAGTATCCGGAGGTTGAAATGAAAAAGGGGACGATGATTTTTATTGGGGTGTTAGTTGTTTTAGTAGCATTTTTTGTTTATCAGAATAATGAACCAGGAAATTATGATGAGTTTGCACAGTGTTTGACTGATGCTGGAGTTTCTATGGGTGGAACTGATTGGTGTTCGCATTGTAGTGATCAGAAAGAAATGTTTGGTAACTCTTTTGAGTTTATAGATTATCATAACTGTGATTTTGAAGAAGATTGGTGTGTTGATAAAGGAATAACTGGATTTCCAACATGGGTTTTTCCGGATGGGCCAAATAAACCGGGTGTTCAGTCTTTGAGAACTTTGGCTGATTTGTCTGGGTGTGAATTATAATTATGGATTGGAGCTTGCTTCAGTTGATGGTTTAAGAATTTTCTACTTTAGATTCTAATTCTTCTCTAATTTTGTTAACTCCGTCCCAGAAATCTAAACCTTCTTGGAAACCTCTTTCCCTATTTGCCCTTTCTATCATTATTGGTGCATTACATGGTTGTTGGTGAGAGGGAAGTTCTCTTTGGCGCCTCAATTCTGCATCTGTTTCTGGAGTAGGATATTCCAAATGCCTATAACAATGATCACAAAAATTCTTTCTTTTTTTTGGTTTTAAGTGGCCTTGAGAGTCACATTCTGTATATCTTTTGTTCAAAATCTCGATATATTCTTTATTTTCTTCTTCTAATTCGGAAAGTAGTTTGAATTCTGTTTTTTGCATGTTTATTTTATAACTTATTTGTTTAAAAAAATTTATATATCCTTATTTCTAGATTAAGTTATGAATGTAGATTGGAGCACAGTTTGGTGGATTTTAGCATTTGCTTGGTCTCTTCCTTGGATGTCTTGGGCTTTGTGGAGAGCTGCTAGGAATTATCAGAAGGTTTGGTTCATTGCTATAATTTTTATTCAAACTTTAGGTATTTTACCAATTTTGTATATATTTTTCTTTCAAAAGAACAAAAATGCCCCAAAGTATAGACTTTTAAATAAGGTATTATATCCAAAAAAGTATGGATTACTCAAGACAAGA
>CAYMSW010000013.1:0-16289 GCA_964393215.1 Candidatus Woesearchaeota archaeon | reverse complement strand
CTGTGGCCGAAGTGTTTACTGGTGATTATGAAGGTTTGGTTGAATATTTGGGTGATGGAGATTTAGAATGATAATGGATAGAGATTTTTTGAAGAAATTGAGAAGCGCGTTTGATTTGAATGAATACGAAGTTAAGATTTGGACTGCATTGTTAAGTAAGGGTGTTGCAACTGCAGGTGAATTGGCTGAAATGAGCGAAGTTCCAAGATCAAGAAGTTATGATGTTTTAGAGTCTTTGGAAAAGAGAGGTTTTGTTGTTGTTAAGTTGGGTAAACCAATAAGATATTTGGCAATTAAGCCAGAAGATGTTTTGAGCAGAGTTAAGAAGGAAATAGTTTCTAGCGCAGAATATAAGGTTAAATCTATGACTAATGTTGCTAAGGAAGATTTTTTTGGTGAATTGAATTTGTTGTACAAGAACGGAATTGATAGTGTTGATGTTTCTACTCTTAGTGGTTTGATTCAAGGTAGAAAGAATATTTATAATCAATTAGATAGCATGGTAAGAAATGCTAAGGAAAGTGTTGTTATTAGCACTTCTGCTGATGGTTTGATTAGAAAAGGCGATATGTTTAGAGCTTTGTTTAAGAAATTAAGTAAGAAAGGTGTTGATGTAAGAATTTCTTCACCTGGAAAAGATGCTGAATTGAATAAGATTGTTGGATTGAAGAATTTGAAAGGTTTAGATTCAAGATTCGTTTTGGTTGATGGTAAGGAATTGTTGTTTATGTTGACTAAAGATGATGTTCATGATAAGGCTGATGTTGGTGTTTGGGTCAATAGTGAGTTCTTTGTTAACTCAATGAAGAATATGTTTGATGCTGCTTGGGGCAAATAATTAATTTAGTAATTCTTTTATATTTCTATTAACTACTTATTTTATGGCAGAAGGTGATCCATTTAGGTGTGATTGGTGTAATTATTCTTGGAGAGCTAAAAGTGATGCTCCTCAGCTAAGATGTCCTAGTTGTGGGCATGATAATGTGATTAATGAGATGGAGAGCTTCAAAGATGTTCTTGGTGAGGAAAATGTTCTTTTAATGGGAAGTAAGAGGAAGAATATTAAGAAGCCCGTTTTTGAAGAAGAAGAGGAAGAAGTGCAAAGAACTGATAAATCTTGGTATTCTAAATTTGTTGAAAGAATAAAGAAAAGATGAAGGAAGTTTTGGTGTCTTTTTTCATCCCTAGCCTATCCAAGCCTGAGTCTAAAAGTGTGGTAAAAACTTCCGTTATTGATTGGAATAATATAATTTATAATTCTTTCCAATACAGGAAATCTCTTTGGGATATTTTCCCTACACTCTTTGTTTCTAGGTATTTATCTCCAGAAGAAGAAGTATAATAGTATCAATACTATTATTACCCAGAACCACCATGTTTTGAAAATACTTTTCTTTTTTGGTTTTTTGTCCATACTGTACTTTTTGGTTTTAGAGTATAAAAAGGTTTTGTTGTTTTTTTATAAAAGAATGTCCCTCCGCCCGGATTCGAACCGGGAACCTCCCGGGTACGGCTGGGTATTTTTCATCTAAGGTTTGTACCTAATCAAATACCATCTACAGCCGAGCGCTCTACCGTTGAGCTACAGAGGGCCTACTGAGAAAAATGAGTAATTTGTTTATAAAACTAACTATATGAATGGTCTAACTATATTTGAGTATACTATCTTTCTTTGTAGCATTCTAATGTATTTTGCTGCTGCCTTTGGTATTTTTAATTTGTTTATTCTATCATGTTCTATTTTTACATTGTAAGATACAACATAGTTTTGTCTTCCTTCTAGTTTTGGAATGTGCCATAACATACTTGTTTTTTCGTGTGATTTTATTACTTTTGGTGTTTTGCTTTCTGAGAATTGAGTTGGTTCTCCAACCATATGAGATATTGTATCTAGAAGTTTTAGGTTCTTTATTGACCTTCTTGATTTGTTCTTTAGACTTAGTACAACATCCATACTGAGAACTCCTTCTTTTGATTTTATTGATAAGATATCTTTTGTTAGAGTTATGTGTTTTTTTCTGTAGCTGTAAAATCCACCAATTATGAATATTAAAATTATTAGTCCGAAAACAATTCCTCTGTAGTCTTTTTCTATTACTACTGTTCTCGTCTCTCCTGGATTCAAATCAAATTCCCAAGTTAGGGTGTAAAAGTTTGCTTCTTTTACAATCGAATCTGGTTCTGGAACAAATGAAGCTATTCTCATTTCCATTGATGAAAGTTTTTTTGTTATTGTTTCGTGGCTTATTGTATTACCATCGTTTGTCTTTTCTATCTTTTCTGATCTGAATAGGAATTTTTCAATTGAAGCTCCGATTTGGCTAGTTCTAGAATGGTCTCCAATTATCATTTCAAATTCTTGACTAGAATGTTCTTTTCCATCAGAAAATATTTTTACATAAACTGGATGAGAACCTTCTCTTACATTTCCCGTGAAATTTACAACAAGATTTTTTGATTTCTTTTCAAAATCAGATATGTTTATTGCCTCTTTTGTTGAGAAAAAATCACTCTCAATTCCAATTTCAATATTCTTGAATCTAATATCATAATTGTTTTCTAATTCTATTTTGAATAGATTGTCTTTTGAGGGATCTATTTCTGATGGTTGTTTTAGCTCCGTAGTTATTGCTGTTTCAAATGAAATTACTTCTACATCAAATTTTTCTTCTTCGTAGTATTCCTCATCATTTAGGGAGACAATTTTTATTGGAATAGTGTAAAGTCCTTTCTCTATGGAATCAAATGGTTTTATACTAAACATTACAGTTCTAGTTTTTCCTTCGTCAATTTCTATTGGAGTTGGGTCGGTTGTGACTAACCAATCCCAATGTGAAGACGGAACTACAATTCTAAACCTATCGCTGATATTTTGTTTGTTTTCAAGAATTAGTTGATAGTTTGCGTTGTTATAATCTTCAACTACAATAGGATTTATCTCATTTTTTTCCTTTACTATGTCTGCTCCTATCGCGAAATTGCTTAAAATTAGTATTGATAATATGACTAGGAACACCTTTTTTTCCATTGTGTTTTGGGAAGGCTGGGTGAATATATAAAATTATCCTCTCATTATTAAGGGAATGTCCGAAGTTAGGTCAATTACTGAAGAAGGATTTTTAATTAGGCTTCCGTCGTCCAAAATTAGATCTGCAATTCTTGAAACTCTCCATGGAATTTGTTTTATATTTGTTATCGATCTTTTTTCATTTATGTTTGCGATTGCAAACGGGATGTTTGCTGATTTTATTAATTTGTGAGTTTTGTGATCTGGAATTTTAACTCTGAATTTTCCTTCTCCTGGATTTACGTTTCTTGCTACTGGTCTTTTTTTAGATTTTAGAATGTAAGTGTATGGTCCTGGAAGTTTTTTTATGTGATTTTTGTTTAGAATTTCGAAATTTTTTGTTATCCATTGCTTGTTTGGTGCGATTATAGTTAGTGGTGTTTTTATGACTTGTTTTATCAAAGTTATACTGCCAGATTTATTTGCATTGCAACCTAGAACATATCCTACATCAGTGGGATAAATGAAAATATCCCCAGATTTCATCCTTTTTATGATGTCTTTTTGCTTGATTTCTTCTAGATTTATTGCCTCAACCATTTTTTTAGGGTGGTCATTTATAAATATAAGCTTATTTGTCGTTAGGTTTTAGTGGTTTTAACCAAAAGGTTTATAAACAAATTCCGTTCCCAAAAACTTGACCAAACGGTTCTCTTGAATGCAAAAAATGGACGTCCGATGATTAACCATCAATTTTTATTTTAGCATTTAGAGGGAACTATATCGCCTTGGTGGTGTAGAGGTTATCATAAAGCCCTGTCGCGGCTTTGACCCGGGTTCGATTCCCGGCCAGGGCGTGCGGACTGGTAGCTCAGCTTGGTAGAGCACTTGGCTTTTAACCAAGGGGTCGCGGGTTCAAATCCCGTCCGGTCCATAACGAGAGAGAAAAAATGAGTGAAGCCTTTGATATTACAAAACATAATCTTGTTCCAGCGCATGCTAAGCTATCAGGGGAAGAAGCTAAGAAGGTTCTTACTGAGTTGAATGTTACCAAAGATAAATTACCCATGATTTTTTTGAAGGATTCTGCTATACAGAATTTGAAGCCAGAAGTTGGTGACATAATAAAAATAATTAGATCAAGTCCAACAAATATTAAAACTATTTTTTATAGGGTGGTAGTACATGGTTAAAGGATACAAAGGAGTCATCTCAAATTATTTCAAGGATAATTCTTTTGTAGAAGCCAGTTTAAAATCTTATAACGATTTCTTGAACAAAGGTTTACAAAGAGTTGTTGATGACATTGGTGATATTGTTCCAACTATTATTCCACAAGAGTATGAGAACTTTAAGATTAAGTTCGGTAAAGTGAATGTTGGAAAGCCACAGGTTGTAGAAGCCGATGGTTCGAGAAGAGATATTTATCCTATTGAAGCAAGGTTAAGGGAGTTAACTTATTCTGCTCCAATTCAACTTGGAGTTAGTGCACACATAAATGATGTTCAGAGAGAATCATTTACATCACAAATTGGAAAACTTCCTGTAATGTTGAAGTCTGGGCATTGCCATTTACAAGGTCTCAAGGCTGCTGATTTGGTTAAGCACGGTGAGGACCCATATGATTATGGTGGCTATTTTGTCTTGAATGGTAATGAAAGAGTTTTAATTATTGTTGAAGACCTGGCATCAAATAAATTGTTTGTTAAGAAAGCTGCAACCGGTCCAAGTAAATATATTGGTAAATTATTTTCCGAAAAGACAAGTTATAGGATTCCACATACTATTGAACAGATGAAGGACGGAGTTATTTATTTGAGCTTTAGTAGATTCAAGAGGATTCCAATTATATCTGTTATTAAAGCACTAGGTTTGGTCACAGATAGAGAGATTATGCAATTTATTATGCCTGATAGGGTTCATGATGATCTTTTGGTAAACCTTTATCATAGTGTTGGATTGAAAAATCAAAGAGATGCTTTAGATTTCTTGGCAAGACATATTGGTTTTGGTCAACATGATTTCAAATACGATAGAGTTCAGGAACAACTTGATAGATATCTATTGCCCCACTTGGGTGTAACTCCAAAAGATAGGGCAATGAAAGCATATAATTTGTGTAAGATGATAAAAAGATTCTTACTTGTTTCTTCTGATGGTGTGAATACTTTAGATCAGGATCATTATGCAAATAAGAGATTGAAGTTGCCTGGTAGTTTGTTGGAAGATTTGTTTAGAGTTAATATGAAGGCGTTGGTTCAAGATGTTATGTATAACTTCCAAAGACTTGTTAAGAGAGGTAAGTTTAGCTCTATTAGGATTATAATTAGGGATCAGTTAATTACTCAAAGGATGAAGAGCGCAATTGCTACGGGTAGTTGGCCAGGCGGTAGAGATGGTATAAGTCAGAATATTGCAAGAACTAATTCAATAGATACTTTGTCACATTTACAGAGGGTTGTTAGTTTGTTAACATCTTCTCAAGAGAATTTTGATGCAAGAGCATTGCATAGCACACATTGGGGAAGATTATGTCCCGTTGAAACTCCAGAAGGTACTCCAATTGGGCTGAGAAAGAATCTTTCTATGTTGTTTGAGATAACTAGAATGAATCCTTCTGATGAAAGAGTAAAGAAAATTTTAGAGGGGGCAGGTTTGAAGCCCGTAGCATAATATGGTTGATGTATATTTAGATGAAAAGTTTGTAGGAACTGTTGATAATAGTAAGGAGTTCTTAGATACTTTTAAGAAAAAGAGAAGAAAAGGAGAAATACCTGAAAATCTTAATCTTAATTATAGGGAAGAGTTAGATGAAATCTCAATTGATAGTGAAGGTGGAAGATGTAGGAGACCTTTGATTATTGTTGAAGGTGGAAAGTCTAGTTTAACTGAAGCAAATGTTGCAAAACTTGAAGCTGGCGAGATGTCCTGGAAAGATTTGATTGAACAAGGAATAATTGAATATGTTGACGCTGGTGAGGAAGAAAATTGTTATGTTGCAATGTATGAAGATGAATTAACTAATGAACATACACATTTGGAAATTAGCCCAGTAACAATCTTAGGTATTTGTACTTCTTTGGTTCCATTTTCTAATTATGGAAGCTCGTCTAGATTAATTAGGGGTTCCAAGATTCAAAAGCAGTCTTTGGGAGTTTATTCTTCAAACTATCCTTTGAGAATGGATACTGATTCTAGCGCATTGCATTATCCTCAGAGACCAATTGTAAAAACATTTATGCATGATATTTTTAATTATGATGAACATCCTTCTGGACAAAACTTTACTATTGCAGTTATGAGTTATGAAGGATATAACATGCAGGACGCCGTTCTTTTGAATAAAGGTAGTGTTCAAAGAGGATTGGCAAGATCTCATTATTTTAAACCATTTTCTGTTTCTGAATTAAGATATGCTGGTGGATTGATGGATCAAGTTGAGTTACCAGATAAAGAAGTTAGAGGTTATAGATCTGAGAAAGATTACAGAATGCTTGAAGACGATGGTATTGCATTTACCGAAGCAGATGTTGTGTCTGATGATGTTGTGGTTGGTAGAACAAGTCCACCTAGATTCTTAGGAAGCTTAGAGAAATTTAATGTTTCTGCAAACACAAGAAGGGAAAGCTCTTTAGCAATTGGTGAAGGAATTAAGGGTACAGTCGATGGTGTTGTTCTTACCGAGAATGAAGATGGAAACAGATTGATTAAATTGAGATTAAGAGAACATAGAATGCCTGAATTGGGAGATAAGTTTGCTTCTAGACACGGTCAGAAAGGAGTTATTGGAATGCTGATACCTCATGAAGATATGCCATTCAGTGCAAGAGGAATCACACCAGATATTATTTTCTCACCACACAGTATTCCATCTAGAATGACAATATCCCATTTATTGGAAATGCTTGCTGGAAAGCTTGGAGCATTATCAGGAAAGCATATTGATGCGACGTCTTTTGATTGTCCTAAGGAAGCTGATTTGAGAAATGAATTGTTGAATTTAGGATTTACTGAGAATGGAACTGAGAAGTTTTACAATCCCTTGACTGGAAAGATGTTCAAGGCTAGAATTTATATTGGAAGTATGTATTATTTAAGATTGAAGCACATGGTTGCAAATAAGTTACACGCAAGAGCTTCTGGAAGAATACAATTGTTGACAAGACAGCCTGTTGAAGGAAGAGTAATGGGTGGGGGATTAAGACTTGGAGAAATGGAGAAGGATTGTTTGGTAGCCCATGGTGCATCTACTTTGTTGAAAGAAAGATTTGACTCTGATAAGACTTTGTTCCACGTTTGTGGAGATTGTGGTTTCCTCGGATTTTTTGATCATTATAAGAACAAACCAAATTGTTTGAGATGTAGCTCTACAAATATTGAAACAGTTGAGATGAGCTATGCATTCAAATTATTGTTAGACGAGTTGAGAGCATTGACTTTCAACCCAACTATAAAACTAAAGGATAAATTTTAAGATGGAAATAGCTTCAAAAAGATTAGACTCTGTAACGTTTGGTTTAGTTTCACCAGAAATTATCAAGAAAACATCAGTAGCTAAAATAGTTACACCTGAACTTTATGATGTTGAAGGTTATCCTGTTGATGGCGGATTGATGGATATTAGATTGGGAGTTATTGATCCTGGTTTGAGATGTAAAACTTGTGGTGGAAAATTAAAAGAGTGTATGGGGCATTTTGGTTTTATGGATTTGGCGAGACCTGTTATTAATATTGGTTTTGTTGATGTTGTTTTGAATCTTTTGAAGGTTACTTGTAAAATGTGTGGAAGAATATTCGCTGATGAGAAGAAGATTACAAAACATAATGCTAAGATAAATTCTTTAGTGAAAGAGGGAAGAGTAAGGGATCTTAAGAAAGCAAATTCTACTTTTACTACTTCTCTTAGAAATTTGAAAAGTTGTCCACATTGTTATGCCAAAAATGAAGAAATAAAGTTAGAGAAACCTTATACTTTCCTTGAATCAGGTAAAAGATTGACTCCTATTGAAATTAGATCTAGGTTAGAGAAGATATCTGATGATGATTTAGCCCTTTTGGGAATCAACTCTGCTACTGCAAGACCAGAGTGGATGATAATAACTGTCTTTTTGGTTCCACCTGTTACAGTTAGGCCTAGTATTACTTTGGAAAGTGGTGAAAGAAGCGAGGATGATTTGACACATAAGCTAAGCGACATAGTTAGAATTAATCAAAGATTATTTGAAAATATCAATGCTGGAGCGCCAGAAATTATTATTGAAGATTTGTGGGATCTTCTACAATATCATATTACTACATTCTTTGATAATTCTGTTATTCAATTACCTGTTGCAAGACATAGATCTGGTCAACCTTTGAAAACCCTAACTGATAGAATTAAGAGTAAGGAAGGAAGGTTTAGACATAATTTGGCAGGTAAAAGGGTTAATTATTCTGCAAGAACTGTTATCAGTCCAGATCCAAAAATTAAATTTAATGAAGTTGGAATTCCAGAATCTGTAGCTATAGAATTAACTGTTCCTGAAAGAGTTACTGAGTGGAATAAAGAGTGGCTGAAAGATCTTATCAAGAAGGGTCCAGAAAGTTATCCTGGTGCAAATTATGTTTTGAGACCCGATGGAAAGAAGAAAAGAATAACCGATGAAACCAAAGAAGTTTTGCTTGATGAGTTAGATGTTGGGTTTATTGTTGAAAGGCATTTAATTGATGGTGATGTTACGCTTTTCAATAGGCAGCCAAGTTTGCACAGAATGGGTATTATGTGTCATAAAGTTAGAGTTCTTCCTGGAAGAAGTTTCAGATTAAATCCTGCCGTATGTACTCCATATAACGCAGATTTTGATGGAGATGAAATGAATTTACATATTCCTCAGACTGAAGAATCTAGAGCTGAAGCTGAGATGTTAATGAGCGTTCAGAATCATATTATTAGTCCAAAGAATGGTTTGAATATTATTGGTTCGATTGAAGATGCAGTTACTGGAATTTATTTGTTAACTAATGATTTAGAATTGGATAAATCCTCTGCAGTCAGTTTGTTAATGTCTGCTGGTGTTGATGATTTGAATAAAATGTCTTCTTTTGGTGAAACTGTTAATGGAAAGGATATTTTCAGCGTTATTTTGCCAGACAATATTGAATACCTGGGTGAATCTAGAAGAAAGGAAGATGTTGTGATTAAGAAAGGAAAACTTTTGAAAGGAGTTATTGATAGAGCATCCATCGGTGAAGAGAAAGGTGGTTTGATTAGAAGAATTTATGCTAAATATGGTGAGGAAGTTGGTATAGAATTTTTGAGTAGAGTATTTAGATTGGGTATTGCAAGTTTGCTTGAGATAGGATTTACAATTTCTATTTCAGATACAGATATTCCTGAAGCAACTAAAAAGAAGAATGAAGATTTAATCAAAGATGCCAAGGAGAAAGTATACAAACTTATTGAAGAATATAAATCAGGTAAGTTGGAGTCTTTGCCAGGAAATACTGAAGAAGAAACTCTTGAGTTAAAAATCTCTGAAATATTAAACAAAGTTAGAGATAAAGTTGGTGAACATGTTGTTTCTGTTATAGATGATAATAATAGTGCAGTTATCATGGCAAATTCTGGAGCAAAGGGTAATTTGTTGAACTTAGCTATGATGTCTTCTGTTGTTGGTCAGCAAGCAATTGGTGGAAAGAGAATTGTTGGTGGTTATTCTGGGAGAGTTCTTTCTGCGTTTAAGAAAGGAGATTTGAAACCTTCTGCCCGTGGGTTTGTTGATAAAGGGTACAAGCATGGAATGTCCCCTCATGAATATTTCTTTAGCGCAATGACTGGAAGAGACGCACTTATGGATACTGCATTGAGAACACCTAAGTCTGGTTATTTATATAGAAGGCTAAGCAATGCGTTACAAGATATTAGGATAGAATATGATTATACTGTTAGAGATGCAAGAAAGAAAATTATGCAATTCAAATATGGCGAGGATGGAATGGATGTTTCCAAGAGCGATGGTGGATCCATCGATGTAAAGAGAATTGTTAAACAGGTAAAAGGAAAATGAGTAAAGCTTTTGATAAATACAAAGATATATTGCCAGGAAAGATTTTAGAAGATTTACGAGCAGAATCAGAAAAGCAAAAGTTAACTGGCGCTCAGATAGAGGAAGTTTTGAAAGTTGCTAAGGAAACTTATGAAGAAGCTTTGATTTCTCCTGGTGAAGCGGTTGGTGTTGTTACTGCTGAAAGTTTTGGTGAGGCAGGTACACAGATGACACTTAACGTTTTCCACTTAGCTGGTGTTGCAGAGATGCAGGTTACACAAGGTTTGCCAAGATTGATTGAAATTTTTGATGCAAGAAAGGAACCTTCTACACCCAGTATGACTGTTTATTTAAGACCTGATTATTCTAAGGATGAAAAAACTATTAGAAAGGTTGCTAGTTTCATTAAGGAAATGACTTTGAGAGAAATTAGTTCTGAATTTTCTTTGAATGTTATGAGAGGTTGTGTTGAAGTAGCATTAAATAAGAAAAAAATGACTGCATACGGATTTACACAGAAACAAGTTGTAGATGCTTTGAATGAAAGAGTAAAAGGTATCGAGGCTAAGGAAATTAAAGATGGTGTTTTGATAAGAGAGATTTCTACTGAAGAAGAAATTAATATGACTAGTTTGTATAAGCTTAGGGAGAAAGTTAAAGATTCTGTTGTTAGAGGTATAAAAGGAGTTACCCATGTTTTGCCAACAAGAAGAGATGGTAAAGCAGTTATTCTATGTGCTGGAACCAATTTGAAAGATGTTTTGGAAATGAAAGAAATTGATTGTAAGAGTGTTTATTCAAATAATATTCATGAAGTTGCTTCTGTTTTAGGTATTGAAGCAGCAAGGCAAGCTATAATTAATGAGGCTACAGAAGTTATTGGCCAGCAAGGATTGGATATTGATATAAGACACGTTATGTTTTTGGCAGATATTATGACTTATGGTGGAATAATAAGAGGCATTACAAGAGGTGGAATTGGTGGTGAAAAGGAATCTGTTTTAGCTAGAGCAAGTTTCGAAACACCTATAAAGCACATAAAAGAGGCAAGTTTAGTTGGTGAAGAGGATAAACTTAGAAGTGTTATTGAAAACGTTATTATTAACCAACCAATACCATTGGGTACAGGGTTGCCTGGGTTAATTGTAAAGATGAGGAAGAAGGATGAGTCTAAAAAATCTTAGAACTGCATTGAAAGAAGGAAAATTAGTAGTTGGTAGTGGGAGCACCATTAAAGCTTTGAAAGGGGGAAAAGTAAAAGAGGTATTTGTGGCGAAAAATTGTCCAGATTCAGTAAAGATTGAGTTGAAAGAATTGGTTGAAATTTCTAAGGCAACTTTAACTGAGTTGGATGTGACTAATGAAGAATTGGGTGCTACATGTAAAAAACCTTTTTCTATAAACTGTTGCTATTATTAAAATGAAGTTGAATCGAGATCTTATACAATATATTGGTTTGTTTGAAAAGATAACTAGAACTAGTGTTAAAAACTGTTTTTTTCAAGGCGAGTGCTTAGTTTTTGTAGTTAGTCCAGGTCAAAAGAGTAAGGCTATTGGTAAGAGTGCAGTAAATGTAAAGAAAATTTCAAGCTTAATTAAGAAAAAAATCAAAATTGTTGAGTTTAATAGCGACCCAGTTAAGTTTATAAATGGATATATTTATCCGGTAGAAGCTGAAACTGTCAGAAATGACAAGGGTGGCATAGAGGTCAGAGTTAAGTCTTTGAGTGATAAGGGCTTGTTGATTGGAAGGAACGGAAAGAATCTTGATGATTTGAAGTCAGTTGTTGACTATTATTTCAAGATTAAAGACATAAAAATCGTTTAAAATGGGAAAAAAATCAAAAGGATTGGCAGCAGGAAGGAAACTTAAGCTTAGAAGGAAATCTTTTAGATGGAGTAATCAATATTTTACTAGAAGAGTCCTTGGTTTGAAGAAGAAATCAGATCCTTTGCATGCAAGCCATCAAGCTAATGCCATCGTTTTGGAGAAAGTTCAATTAGAAGCAAAGCAACCAAACTCTGCTTTAAGAAAATGTATAAAATGCCAATTGGTAAAAAATAGTAGAAAGATAACTGCTTTTGTTCCTGGTGATAATGCTATCAAATTCATAAATGAACACGATAATGTTATTGTAGAATGTATTGGTGGTGCTAAGGGACGTTCTAAAGGAGATATTCCTGGTGTTAGGTGGCAAGTTATCAAAGTTAATGATCAGTCATTGAAAGCTCTTTTGAGCGGCAAGATAGAGAAGGGAAGAAGATGAAATTATTCAATAGATGGGATATTGCAGAAGTTAAAGTTAAAGAGGAAGCTCTTAAACCATATATTCATCTACAAGAATTACTTGTTCCAAGAACTGGTGGAAGAGCTGCTCAAGGTCAGAGAATTTGGGCTCAGAAAACTCATATTGTTGAGAGATTAATGAACAAATTAATGGTTCCAGGTCATGTTAAGAAACACAAACATAAAAGAACTTCTGGTCGTAATACTGGAAAGGTGTTGAATGTTCAAAAGATTGTTATCAAGGTTTTTGAGAATTTAGAGAAGAAAACTGGAAAGAATCCAATTCAAGTTTTTGTAACTGCTTTGGAGAATGCTGCTCCACGTGAAGAGGTTACAAGCATTGAATATGGTGGTGCTCGTTATTCTAAAGCTGTTGAGGTAAGTCCTTTAAGGAGAGTTGATTTAACTTTAAGGCTATTTGTTTGGGGTTCTTATGCTAAATCGTTTAATAAAAAAATTAAGATTTCTGATGCTTTGACCAATGAAATTTTAGGTGCCTATAGTATGGATACTTCTGTTAGTGCAGCATTGGCTAAGAAATTGGAGTTAGAAAGGCAATCGGATGCTTCGAGATAAAAATGATAAACGTAAATACAGATTTTATTGCTGGAAAAGAAATCAAAGAGACACTAGGTATTGTTAGAGGTTCAACAATCAGAGCTAGACATATTGGAAGAGATATTCTTGCTGGTTTGAAAACTATTGTTGGTGGAGAAATAAAAGGTTATACTGATATGATTAATGCTGCTAGGGCACAAGCAGTTGAAAGAATGAATGAAGAAGCTAAGAATAAGGGTGCTGATGCAGTTATTAATATTAGATTTGTAACAGCAGAAGTTATGCAAGGCGCTGCTGAAGTTCTAGCTTATGGTACTGCCGTTAAATTAGAGTAAAATTAAGGAGTATCTGGTAAGAGTCCTTTTTCTCTTAGAACTTCTTTTATATCTGGGTCATCTAATCTTCTTTCTAATAATTCAAGTGTTATTTTTTCACATAGTCTTAGTAATCTATGGGCTTCCTCTAGTGTTTCTGGTTCATCGTCCTTTGTTTCTATACTTACGGTCAAACATGATTTGTTTTTTCTAAATCTTGGAAGAGTGGCGTTACTAGTGCCCACCTTATATTTTAGTTGGTCTGTTTCTCCATAAACACTTCCAGAGTGATCTCCAGGAAAACCATATTGTTCTAAGTAATTAATTATATTTCTTACTGGTCTAATGGTTTCAGGAATTCTTTGAGAAAAATGTTTTTTTAGGCCGTATTTCACTTCGATTTGTTGATTCTTTATTTACTTATAAGCCTTTAGAATAACCTGTACGAGATAACTAATAATATTACTGCTATTGCTGCTGTTGCGAAGTACGCAGTTCTATTCCAATTTAGTATTTTTTTACCGTCTATATTTCCTAAAGGTATCATATTGAATGCTGCAAGTAGCGAATTAATGAAAGCCCCATATCCTGCAACAGTTGGCAAAATATTTACGAACAATAGTATTAGGAATATTGCTGCTAGTACTATGTTTACTAGTGGTCCAGCTATGCTTATTTTTCCGTTTCTTTCTCTTGTTACCATTCCTTGAATCATAACTGCTCCAGGTGCTGCGAAAATAAATCCAAAAAATGACATTCCTATTGCTAAAAGAAGCATTTTGTTATCTGCTCTGAATTCTGCGAAACAGTTGTATCTTTGTGCTACGTATTTGTGCCCCATTTCGTGTAGTAGAAATCCTAATCCAACAGTTACACCAGAAATTATTAACATAGTTATGAATTGTGGTGAGAACAGGTTTCCTCCAGAAAGAAGAATTGCGAAAGCTAGTGAAATTGCTACCCACGCTCTAGTTAAGTGTGTGATTTCTGTTTGACTGAATTGCATAGTCTTTGTTTTTTGATAAGGTTTATAAGCCTTTTTGGATTTGCGTTTTCATGAATAAAAGTAAACTAAAGGGTATTGTTAGAGAGCTTTCTAAAGAGGATGTGATGGAGTTAGCATCCGAACAATTATGTAATCATATAATCGATCTTGGAAGAGTTGTTAAGGAAATTTCTGAACGTGAGATTGGATTAAATCATACTGAAAATAGCAGGTTTCGTTCATTATTTTCAGAATACAAGTTAAAGAAAAGAGAGTTGCAAGGATATGGGGTTTTTGAAAGTGAATATCAGCAGGCTTTTGAGATTGCTGTGAGTGATAGAAAATTTGACCCTAGTGTGTTTAAGGTTTAATTTGTTTTTACCCAAACTTTTATAAATAACATATTTTCTCGACTGTTATGGCAGATAAATCATCTGAGAAAATTCAAGAAATTATGAATGATCCTAAGCGAATTAGGAATATAGCTATTTGTGCACACATTGATCACGGTAAGACAACTTTTTCTGATAATTTGCTTGCTGGTGCTGGTATGATTTCTGAAGAGTTGGCTGGAAAACAGTTAGCTTTGGATTTTCACGAGGATGAAAGTTCAAGAGGGATTACTATTGATTCCGCTAATGTTAGTATTGTTCATATGGTTAAAGATGAAGATTATTTGATTAATTTAATTGATACTCCAGGACATGTTGATTTTGGTGGTGACGTTACCAGAGCTATGAGAGCTGTTGATGGAGCAATTGTTTTGACTGATGCAGTTGAAGGTGTTATGCCGCAGACAGAAATTGTTTTGAAACAGGCATTGAAAGAACATGTTAAACCAATTTTGTTCATAAATAAAGTTGATAGATTCATTAGGGAAGTTAAGTTAACTCCAGAAGCTATGCAGCAAAAATTTGTTTCCATAATAAATCATGTTAATAAATTAATTAGACATATGGCTCCTGAAGAACATAAAGAAGATTGGACTGTTAATGTTCAAGATGGAAGTGTTGCTTTTGGTTCCGCTTTTCATAATTGGGCATTGAGCGTTCCATATATGCAAGAAAAAGGAATTACATTTAAGGATATAATTGATGCATATGAGAATGATACTTGGAAGGAATTAGCCAAGAAAGCTCCGTTACACGAAGTTGTTTTAGATAATGTTGTTAGACATAATCCTAATCCTTTAGATTCTCAGAAATATAGAATTCCAAGTATTTGGCATGGCGATATAGAAGATAATGTTGGAAAAGCTTTGATGAGTTGTGATCCAAATGGACCTGTCGGTTTTATTGTTATTAAAATTGTTATTGATAAACATGCTGGTGAAGTTGCTGCTGGCCGTTTGTTTTCTGGTACTGTTGGTCAAGGCCAAGAAGTTTATCTTAATGGTGGAAAGAAAAAAGTTAGATTACAACAAGTTTCTGTTTACAAGGGTTCGCAGAGAACTGCTTTCGATAAGATTCCTTGTGGAAATATTATTGGTTTAGTTGGTTTGAAAGATACTTTTGCTGGTGAAACCATTTCTACAGATCCTATGGAACCTTTTGAAGAAATAAAACACGTTTTTGAACCAGTTATTACTAAAAGTATTGAGGCGAAAAAAGCTTCTGATTTAGCTAAGTTGATCGAGATTTTGAAACAAGTTGCTAAAGAAGATCCAAGTATTAAGGTTGAAATTAATGAAGAGACTGGCGAAAACCTAATGCATGGTATGGGTGAATTACATTTAGAAATTATTGAAAATAGAATTAGAACAGAAAAAGGTTTGGATGTTCAAACTTCTCCTCCAATTGTTGTTTATAGGGAATCTGTAAGTAAGTTGGGCCCTGAACTTGAAGGAAAGTCTCCAAATAAACACAATAAATTCTTTTTGACTGTTGAGCCTTTAGATGAGGGAATTTTTAACGCAATAAAAGAAGGTTCGTTGCCAAACAATGTTAGATTGAAGAAGAAGGATACTGCTATTGTTCAGAAATTAGTTGAATTGGGTATTGAAACTAAGTCTGCTAAAAAGATTAGGCAGATTTACAAAGGAAATTTAGTTAGTGATGATACTAGAGGTATTGTTCAAATTGGTGAAGTTATAGAAATGATTATGGATGGTGTT
>CAYMSW010000012.1:17050-18312 GCA_964393215.1 Candidatus Woesearchaeota archaeon | reverse complement strand
GAAGAAAATTTAATAACTTATATAAAGGTTACTAATGGCCATTTTTATATGAATATATCCATAGTAATTCCTGCATATAATGAAGAAAAAACAATAGCTAAAGTAATTAATAATCTAAAAAAGGAAGGTTATTCGAATATTATTGTAGTTGATGATGGGTCCAAAGATAGAACCTATAAAATTATAAAAGGAAGTAATGCAACCGCATTAAGACATATAATCAACAGAGGACAAGGTGCAGCATTACAAACAGGAATTAGTTATGCATTATTAAATAATGCAGATATAATTGTACATTTTGATGCAGACGGACAACACAATGCTAAAGAAATAAAAAATTTAATCAATCCAATATTACAAAATAAAACAGAAGTTTGCTTAGGCTCAAGATTTTTAACAAAACAAAACATCCCATTATCAAAAAGAATTGTCCTTAAGGGGGCAATATTAATAATATGGTTCATGTATGGTATCAAATTAACAGATGCACACAATGGTTTCAGAGCCTTTTCTAGAAATGCGGCAAAAAAAGTAAAAATTACATCAGATAAAATGGAACATGCCTCAGAAATAGTAGAAGAAATTAAAAAAAATAAAATAAAATATAAGGAAATTCCAGTAACAATCAATTATACAAAATATTCAAATGAAAAAGGACAAAAAATTTCAAATTCAATAAAAATACTTATCAAAATGATATTAAAAAAAATAGGAGTGTAAAAAATGAAATCAATAGTAACTGGTGGGGCAGGCTTTATTGGAAGCCATTTAGTAGACAAATTATTAGAAGAAAACAACAAAGTAATAGTTATAGATAATTTTTCGGGCGGGAAAAAAGAAAATTTAGAACACCATTCAAATAATAAAAATCTAAAAATATATAAAAAAGACATTTGTGATGAAAATATAAAAGATTTATTTGAAGGAGTTAATACAGTTTATCACTTAGCAGCTCAACCAAGAGTACAATATTCTATAGATAATCCAAAATCAACAAATAAAACAAATATAGAAGGAACTCTAAATCTTTTAGAAATTTGCAAGGAAAAAGAAATAAAAAGATTTGTTTATTCAGCAAGTTCTTCAGCTTATGGGGATCAAAAGACATTACCTTTAACAGAATCAATGGTACCAAATCCTATGTCTCCCTATGCATTACAAAAATTAACTGGAGAATATTATTCGCACTTATACAATTTAATTCATGGTATGGAAACTATTTCACTAAGATATTTTAATGTTTTTGGGCCAAGACAAGATCC
>CAYMSW010000012.1:0-16950 GCA_964393215.1 Candidatus Woesearchaeota archaeon | reverse complement strand
GTATGGAAACTATTTCACTAAGATATTTTAATGTTTTTGGGCCAAGACAAGATCCGGAAGGAGGATATGCTTGTTTAATACCTAAATCTATAAAATTAACTTTAGAAAATAAAGAACCTCAAATTTATGGTGATGGCAATCAAACTAGAGATTTTACATTTGTAGAAGATGTAGTTAATGCAAATATAATAGCAGGAAAAACAACAAATAAAGAAGCTTTTGGGAAAGTATTTAACATAGGGAATTCAATCAATTTATCTGTTAACAAAGTTATAAAATTAATAATTGGAAATAAAAACATCAAACCTAAACATTTACCTCCAGTTATAGAACCAAAAAATACACTAGCAGATACCTATTTAGCAAAAACAATATTAAAATGGCAACCAAATTACACTTTTGAAGAAGCAATAAAAAAAACAATTAAATCTTTTGAGGAAAAACAAAAATGGAAATAATACAAATAATAATATTGATTTTTAGTATATTTGCACTAAGCAGAGTTTTTCTAAATATAAAAAATAAAAATTTAGATAATTTAGAAATAATTTTTTGGACACTTTTTTGGACACTATCAATAATGATTAGCATATTTCCTAATTTAATTTCAGTAATTTCTAACATTTTTGGAATTGAAAATGGCATAAATATAATAATATATTTAACAATTATTTTATTATCTTATTTAATTTTTAGATTATATGCTAAACTTCATTCAATTGAAAAAAATATAACTAAAATTGTTAGAAAAATTGCAATAAAAAATGAAAATAACTTACATAACTGAATATTTTCCATATTTTAATAAAGAAGATATTTCGGGGGGGGTAGAATCCAGATGTTTTAATATTGCTAAAGAAATTTCAAAAAAACATAATTTAACAATTATTACTTCTTGGAAAAATGGGCAAAAAAGAAAACATAATTTAGATAATATTAATATTTTAAGAATCGGTCCAAACCACGAATATTCGAACGAAGGAAATATGTTAAGTAGATTAAAATTTTCTATAGCTGCCTACAAAACTTCAAAAAAAATTAAAGCAGATATAATCGAAGGATATAATTTTATTAGTTATTTGCCTGCTTATTTTTCAGCTAAAAAACAAAAAGCAAAAAAGATAGCAACATATCATGAAGTTTGGATTAACGAATGGATAAAAAATAAAGGAATAATTACTGGAATAGTTGGAGAAATATGGGAAAGATTTATCTTAAGTTTGAAATGGGATCAAATTATATCAGTTAGTAAATTTACTGCAAATAAATTAATAAAAAATAAGATTCCAAAATCAAAAATAAAAGTTATTTATAATGGAATAGATTTAAAATCCTATGAAAAAAAAGAAGAAAAATATGAAAATCCTACAATTTGTTCAATTTCTAGATTAACTCCAAAAAAAAGAGTGCAAGATATTATTAAAGCACTTTATTTATTAAAAAATAAATATCCTAATATCAAATTAATAATTATAGGAAAAGGAGAAGAATCAGAAAAATTAAAACAACTAACTAAAAAATTAAAATTAGAAAAAAATATAGAATTTAAAGGATTTGTAAAAGAACACAAAGATGTAATTAAATTTCTTAAAAAATCACATATTTTTTGTTTACCTTCTATTCTGGAAGGTTTTGGGATAGTTATAGCAGAATCTATGGCATCAAAAACTCCTTATGTTTGTTCAGATATAGAAGTTCTAAAAGAAGTAACTAATAACGGAAAGGGAGGATTAATTTTTAAAAAAGAGGATTATAAAAATCTAGCAAATAAGATAGATTTATTATTAAATAATAAAAAACTATATGAACAAAAAGAAAATGAATGTAAAAAAGAAGTAAAAAAATATAATTGGGAAAAAATTACTAAACAAGTTGAAGAGGCTTATGTTAAATGAAAATTTTATTTATATCGGAATATTTTCCTCCAAAAACTATGGGGGGAGGAGAAATAAGTTGTTATCTTTTAGCGAAACATTTAGTAAAACAAGGTTTAGAAATTCATGTTTTAACTTCTAAATTTAAAAATACTAAAAAAGAAGAAATAATTGAAGGAATGCACATTCATAGATATGCAAAAACTGGAGAAAATCCTTCATTAATATTTTCAAATATAAAAAGAAATATTATTTTCTCAAAATCGATAAAAAAAGAAACAAAAAAATTAATTAAAAAATATAATTTTAATATTATCCATTATTTTAATATAAATTCTATGAATGGGATTATAAAAACAAAGATTCCAAAAATTGCCCATATTAATTCTCCAGTATTATTCTGCCCAAAAGGAGATCTACTATATAATGGGCAAATTGAATGTAAAAAACAATGTAATTATTCGACTTTCAATAGTTGTTTTACAAATTCAAATAATCTTGGAAAACAAAAAAATTCTATTATATTAAAGTATAATCCTTTATTTAAAAAATATTTATACAATTCCTATAAAAAAAGAATGAAATTATTAAAAAAATTTGATTATTTCTTCCCAATAAGTAATTATTTAGAAAAAAAATTAAAAACCAATAATAAAGGAGTTATACCTAACATAGTAGAAACTGATAAATTTATTAAAAATAATTCTGTACCAGATAAATTAAGAATAGTTTATTTAGGAGGATATACAAAATTTAAAGGAATATTTATTTTACTTAATGCATTAAAATTATTAAAAAAAGATTTTATATGTGATATCTATGGTGAAGGAGAACTAAAAAATAAAATAAAAATAAATAATTCAAAAATTAATTTTTATAGTAATATTGATAATGCACAAATTCCTAAATTATTATCTAAATATAATATCTTAATTTTTCCATCATTAATACCCGAAGCATTTGGAAGAGTGGCAATAGAAGCTATGGCTGCAGGTTGTTTGCCAATTGCATCAAAAATTGGAGGAATAATAGACATAATCCAAGAAGATAAATATTTATTTACACCTGGAAATCATAAAGAACTAGCAAATATATTAAATAAAATAGATACAAAAAAAATAAATCAAAAAAAATTAATTGAAGAATCAAAAAAATACTCTGGAGAAAAAATATCTAAAAAAGTAATTAAGATATATAAAAAAATAAAATGAAGACATTAATGTTGGGGAATTATAATCTTAAAGACTATTCAAGAGGAAGAATTTTATATAAGGGACTTAAAAAAAATAAAGTTCATACTTCAATATTTCTTATTAAAAAAAATAAATATTTAAATCTTATTAAACGTATTCTTAAAAAAGATTATGATATTCTCTTAGTTACAGGAAAACCAATTCTACTCTTAAGTTGGATATTAAAACCAATTCATAGGAAAAAAATTATTTTTGATATGTTTATATCAGATTATGATAATTTAGTAAATGATAGAAAAATAATTAAACAAAATTCAATAAAAGCAAAACTTATTTGGGCAATAGATAAATATTCTTGTAAATTAGCAAATAAAATTATTCTAGACACAAATGAACATATAAATTATTTTATAAAAGAATTTAATGTAAATAATAAAAAATTTGAAAGGGTTTTTATTGGTGCAGATGAAGAAATATTTCATACAAAGAAAGTCATCAAATCAAAAAAACAATTTACTATACTTTTTCATGGAACATTTATTCCTTTACAAGGAATAGAATATATAATTAAATCTGCTAAACTATTAGAACAAGAAAAAGAAATTAAATTTAAAATAATAGGTAATGGACAAACTTTTGAAAAAATTCAAAAACTATCTTTTAAACTTAATAGTAAAAATATAGAATTTATGAACTTCATAAAAATAGATAAACTTCCAAAATTAATTTCGGAGTCAGATATTTGTTTAGGAATCTTTGGAAATACAGAAAAAGCTAAAAAAGTAATTCCAAATAAAGCATATGAAATAATTGCTATGCAAAAACCATTAATCACTACAAATACTATTGCAATAAAAGAATTATTTACTAATGAAAAAGATTGTTTATTGTGTAAAATTTCTGACGAACAATCTATTGTTAATGCAATTAAAAAGTTAAAAAATAATAAAGGACTTAGAAAAAAGATAAGTAAAAATGGATACGAATTATTTAAAAAACAATGCAACACTATAATGATTGGAAAAGTAATAAAAAAAATAATTAAAAAAGAACTACATTAATTTGTCTTTCCAAGTTTTAGGAGTCATATCATTTATGATTTCTAAATCTATGTGATATCTAAAAGGTTTTGCTCCTCTTTCTTTAATCCAATCAATCATTTCTTGAATTCCTTTTTCTAAAGAATACTCAGTTTTATAATTTAATAATTTACGTGCTTTATTTGCAGAACAAGTTGCTAATTTAACTTCTTTTGGTCTATCAGGCATATAGATTGGATCCAACTTAAAATTTAATAATCTTGCAACCAAGTTGGCTAAATCATTAATAGATACAAATTCTTCATCAGGACCAATATTAATAATTTCTCCAACAACATCTTTCTGAAAAGCCATTTTTTTTAAACATTGTATGGCGTCTTGAACAAAAGAAAAACATCTTTTTTGTTCACCATCTCCATAAATTATAGGCTGTTTACCTTGAAGCATACGATTAATAAAAATTGAAGCAACATTTCGATAAGGATCATCATATTTCTGTCTTGGACCAATTATATTATGTGGAACAGCAATTACATATTCCATTCCATGGGTTTCACAAACATTTTTTACTAAAAGTTCAGAAGCATATTTACCTATTCCATATGGATCTTGAGGATTAGGAACCATATCTTCAGTAAAAGGAATATCGTTTGTTCCATATCTCGCCATAGAAGATGCAAAAATAAATCTTCTAACTTTACAATGAACTGCAGCAGTTAACACAGAAGCAGTAATTTGATATATATTTTTATTTACATAATAAGGAGAAAATACACTTAACCCCTCATAAGGTGCAGCTGCACAATGATAAACTATATCAACTCCCTCCATAATTTTTTTCATAGAATTTAAAAAATTACAATCATAGGTATAAAATTCAACTTCCTTAGGAACATTATCCATATAACCACCAATTAAATTATCAGTGCCAATCACATGATAACCCTCTTTAATAAAAGTATCAGCAAGATGGCTTCCTAAAAAACCTGCAACCCCAGTTATAAATACTTTTTTTACCATTTTAATTATTTTATTATTCTAATAACTTCTTTAATTCTATGGTGAATGGTGTGTTCATTTAAAACTCTTTCGTATCCTGCCTTAATAATATTAATTCTTTCTTCTTCATTAGAAGGATCCAAATAATAATTAATTTTTTCCCTTAAATCATCTTTATTTTTATAAAAAACAATTTCCTTATCAATTTCAAATAACTCAGGTAAATCTTTTTTATAATCTGTTAAAATAAAACTTTTAGTGGAAGGAACTTCAAAAGTTCTAAGATTCATACTATTTTTTCCATGTAAAGCTTGAATATTTAAATTAATTTTACTTAAATTAAAAACTTTATTCATTTCTTTTCCATTAAGATAAGTATCCTGAATAATAAAATTTTCTTTATTTTTTGCCCTATGCCAACTTGGACCAAAAATATGAATTTTAACACCTAAAGAATTAAATAAATCTTCTCTTTCTGGTTGATAAGATCCTACAAAAGAAACATCATAAATATAATTTCTATTTTCTAAAGGAATAACTTCTCTATGAACATATTTAGGATCTGCAGCACAAGCAAGATAATAAGAATTAGGATTTATATCTCTTAATTTATCTACATAATAAGAATCAAAAACAAAGAAATAATTATATTCATTAATATTATAAATTTTATTTCCCGGATAAAAATCTCCAAAAGGACTATCTAATGTCCAATTTATAGTTTTAATCCCTGCCTGAGATAAGTTTTTTATGATACCTTTTTCTAAACTTTCGCCCTTTATTACTAATAATATATCTGGATTATATTTTTTAATTTTATTGAAAATAACTTTATTCAATATTTTATTTGTGAATTTTAATTTATGTAATCTAAAATATCTATAATTAAAAAAATTTATTTCATGACCTAGATCTTCAAAAGATTTCTTACATTGATAAAAAAAACTAGGATATTCTCCAGAATCTGCACCCAATATAAAAATTTTCATAGAAATAAAAAACTTAATCTATTTTTAAAACTTGTTAAAATAAAATTTCTCTAAAATATTTAATAGTCTTATCCAATCCTTCTTCTAAATCTATTTTAGGTTCCCACTCAAGCTTTCCATTAATTAAACTAATATCTGGTTTTCTTCTAACTGGATCATCTTCTGGAAGATTTTGAAAAATTATTTCCGAAGAAGAATTTATTTTCTCTTTAACTTTATATGCAATATCCTTAATTGTTAACTCATTCGGATTTCCAACATTAAATGGACCAATTTCATTAGAGTTCATTAATCTAACCATTGCTTCAATAGTATCATTTACATAACAGAAACTTCTAGTTTGTTCACCATCTCCATAAATACTTATAGGTTTATTTTTTAATGCAGATACAATAAAATTTGATATAACTCTTCCATCACTTATATACATATTTGGACCATACGTATTAAATATTCTAACTATTTTAATATCTAAATCATATTTTCTGTGGTAGTCCATAAACAATGTTTCAGCAACTCTTTTTCCTTCATCATAACATGCTCTAGGGCCAAGGGTATTAACATTTCCCCTATAACTTTCTACTTGAGGATGTACTTCAGGATCACCATAAATTTCAGATGTGGAAGCCTGTAAGACTTTAGAATCATTATTTTTAGCAAACTCTAAAACATTTATTACTCCTTGAGTATTTGCTTTTATTGTTTCTATTGCATCAAATTGATAATGTATTGGTGATGCAGGACAAGCTAAATTATAAATTTCATCAACATGTTCTTTTATTTTGCCATTTATTGGCACTATAATGTCATGTGAAATTATCTTAAAATTAGGATTTTCTTTTAAATTTTCTATATTCTTTCTTTTACCTGTAAAAAAATTATCTAAACAAATAACTTTGTTGCCTTGATTTAAAAAATACTTACAAAGATGGCTCCCAATAAAACCTGCTCCACCCGTTATTAATATTGTTTTTGACATAATTAATGGAAAAAAACATACTTTAAAAAGATTATGAATTAAAGAAAAAGATTATAAATCGCTCTCAAATTACCAAAATACCAATGGAAAGAAAAAAAGTTTTAATCACTGGAGGACTAGGTTTCATAGGAATTAATTTGACAAAAGAATGTATTAAAAGAGATTATGAAACAACAATAATTTCTAAATCAGATAATAAAATAAAAAATATAAAGAATATAGAAGATAAAGTAAATTTAATTTTTAAAGATATAAAATACATCGATGAAGAAGTAAAAGATAAAGATTATATTTTTCATATGGCTTCAACAGTAGATAATTATAATATTTTAGAAGATCCTTATTTAGACATTAAAGTTAATTGTAATAGGACAATATCTTTGTTGGAAGCATGCAAAAAACATGATTCTAAAGCAAAAATAGTTTATCCGAGCACATTTTTTGTTAATGGGAACTTAAAAAAATTACCTGCAACTCCAGAATCTCCAACAAATCCATTAGGACTATATCCTGCTACTAAATTAGCGGCAGAAAATTTTTGCCAAATATATAATAATATATTTGGATTAAATACTTCTATCGCAAGATTAACAAATGTATTTGGGGAAAATGAAGAAAATTCAAATAAAAAAAAGGCAGCATTTAACTATTTAATAAATTTAGCAATAGAAGATAAAGAAATTCCAGTTTATGGTGATGGAAAATTTAAAAGAGATTATATCTATATTGATGATGTAGTTCAAGGATTATTAACAATTGCAGAAAAAGGAAATAATGAACAAATTTATTATGTTGGAAATGGAAAAGGAATAGAATTTAATGAACTTATTAATTTAATAATAAAAAATGCAGGATCTGGAAGAATAAAATATATAAATCCTCCAGAATTCCACAATAAAGTAGGAATATTAGATTTTTTTTGTGATAATACTCCTCTAAAAAATTTAGGATGGAAATCAAAAAATAGTATTGAAGAAGGAATTAAAAAAACAATAATCCATTATAAAAAAGGTAATTAAAAATGAAAAACATACATAACCAAACTGAAGAACTATTTCAAAAAAAGGAATTTATACCTGGAAAAACATTTATCTCCACAGGCTTAGCAATATATGACCACAATGAATTAAATGCAGTTATTGATTCAATGATAAGTGAAAAATTAGGATTATCTACAAAGGGAAAAGAATTCGAACAATTATTTTCAGAAATAATGGGGTGTAAAAAAACATTACTAGTTAATTCGGGATCTTCTGCAAATCTTTTAGCATTAGAGGGGATTAAAGAAAGATATAATTTAGAAAAAGGAAAAAACATAATAACTCCTGCTTGCGGATTTCCGACAACAATAAATCCAATAATTCAATTAGGATTCATACCAAATTTTGTAGATGTAGACGAAACATATAATATTTCAATCGAAGGGATTAAAAATGCAATAAATGAAAATACTGTCGGAATTATGTTTGCACATACATTAGGTAATCCGGCCAATATAAATAAAATAATTGATTTAGCAAAAGATAATAATTTATCAATAATTGAAGATTGTTGTGATGCCTATGGATCAGAATATGATGGAAAAAAATGTGGTTCTTTTGGAACAGTATCAACAGCTAGTTTTTATCCAGCACATAGCATAACTTTAGGTGGTGAGGGTGGTGCAATATCCACAAATGATGATTTAATATATAAAATTATGAGTAGTTTTAGAGATTGGGGAAAAGATTGCCATTGTGAACCTGGAAAAGATAATGTTTGCGGAAAAAGATTTAATTTTGAAATTAATGGTATACCTTATGATCATAAATATATTTTTTCAAGAATTGGATATAATTTAAAACCTACTGAAATGCAAGCTGCAATGGGAATTGAACAAATTAAAAGGATAGAAGGATTTAATCAGAAAAGAAAGGAAAATTTCAAAATATATAATGAAACTCTTTCAGAATTTAGTAATTATTTTGATTTTGTTGAAATAGATAAATTATCAAATCCGGTATTTTTTGGATTTCCTTTAATGATAAAAGATGAAAAAATAGATAGAAGGGACTTAGTTTCATATTTAAATGAAAATAAAATTGGAACAAGATATCTTTTTGGAGGAAATTTAATGCATCATCCTGCTTATAGAAATATAGAACATATTATTTCTCAAGATTTAGAAAGATCTAATAAAATAGAAAAAGATTTGTTCTGGATGGGAATTCACCCCGGAATGGGAAATAAAGAAATACAATATATTGGATCAAAATTAAACGATTATATAAAAAAATTATAAATGGAAGAGATTAAAAATTATTTAGAAAGAAGAACAAAAAAATTATTTTTTAGATTTAACTAATTTTTTAAAAAAACATTATTCAAAAAATAAAAAAGTATTAGATCTTGGAAGTGGAATTGGAATTTTTTCTAAATATTCTCAAAAATTAGGATACCAAGTAAATTCTTGTGACTATAATTCTACATATTGTAAATATCCCAATTTAAAGATAGATTTGTGTGATTTAAATAAAGAAAAACTACCATATCCGGATAATCAATTTGATATTATAATTTTTACAGAAGTTATAGAACATATTTATAATCCAGGATTTGTTTTAAAAGAAATTAATAGAATACTAAAACCAAAAGGAAAATTATATCTAAGTACTCCAAATTTAATAAATATAAAAAATAAAATGGAATTTTTATTATTTTCTCATTTTTTAACTCACCCAAATAATCCGGAAAAAGGAGGGCATATAACACATATGCCCCCAAATTTCATAAAAAATTTCTTAGAAATTAATAATTTTTCTAATATCACAAAAAGATTTGTTGGTTCATTTATACCAATGACAAAAATTAAATTACTGAATAATTCATTTTTATCAGATATAGTAATTTTTGAAGCAACAAAAAATTAATTTAATTCGATAAATTTTTTTAATTCTGGAGTAACTTTTGTTAATTGTTTTAATTCATTTAAATTAAACAATTTCATATCTTCTCCCTCATTTAAAACTAAATTTTGAATATCTATAGGTTCATCATATAAAAAAACTACTCCTTCTCCAACTACGGATTCACAATTAAATAAAATTTTTAATTTTTTTGTATCTACATCCAGATTTAACTCTTCTTTTAATTCTCTTGAAACTGCAGACAAAACAGATTCATTATCTATTTCACCTCCAAAAAATCCCCAACAACCAGGATAATTAACATTTGATTTATTTTCTCTAAGTTGTAATAAAAAGTTTCCGTTAATATCTTTTAATACTATTGAAACATAATCCATAGTTTAAGATTTTATTTAAAATTTATAACTCTTTTTATTTGATTTCTTTTTCAAATTTATTAAGAAAAGAATTTAATGAGAATAATTTAGCCCTTTTTTCACAATCAATTCTCATATTTTTTGCAATATCTGGTTTTAATTTTTTTACAAATTTAATAATATTTTCAATTGTAGGATCTATTAAATATCCTGTTTCATTATTAATAATAGTTTCAGAAAAACCTTTATCATTGGGTGCAATTACTGGTTTTCCGGCAGCCATACTTTCAATTGCAACCATTCCAAA
Organism: Candidatus Woesearchaeota archaeon; assembly: GCA_964393215.1. Taxonomy (GTDB): domain Archaea; phylum Nanobdellota; class Nanobdellia; order SCGC-AAA011-G17; family PNOQ01; genus CAYFNK01. The sequence goes on along the minus strand of CAYMSW010000012.1, from coordinate 6,307 downwards.
ATCTTCATGATAAGAGGCAGCAATTGTAGCTATACAATTTCCATATAATTCACTAAGTTTTTTATCACTGACCCATCCCAAAACTTGAATGTTATCGTGATTTATAGCTAATTTTTTAAGTTTATTTAATTCAGAACCTCCGCTAACAACAATTAGTTTTTTATCTGGCATTTTTTTAAATGCATTAACAATAACATCAACTCTTTTATCTGGAGTTAATCTAGCAGTAGATAAATAATAATCTTTTTGAGAAATATCTTTGAATTTTTTTATATCTACAAAAGGAAAGATTATATCAGAAGTCCTACCATAAATATTTTTTACTCTTTCTTGTACATTATGGGAAATAGAGATTATTTTATCAACATTTCTAACATTGGATTTGTCTAAAATTTTAAGAAAAGGAAAAAGTAATTTAATTATCCCTTTTTTAAAAATGTTAATATTTTTTAAATCTTGACTAGTAGTGTGATATAACCAAGTTGTTGGAGAACAACACCACCATAGATTTGGTTTATTATTTTTGGCAGCATTTAAACACGGCCCACCTCCTATAAAAATATAAAAATCCTCACTTAACTTTAAATTTTTAAATTTAAAAGAGATTAGTGCTGTTTTTAATCTTTGAGGTAGTTTTTTTTTAACTAAAACTTTAATTTGAAAATTGTTAAACTCATTAAAAGTAGTCAAAGGATCATAACGACCAGCAACTATATTTGCATTAAAAAATTTAGAAAGTTCTAAAACAACTCTTTCTATTCCTCCCCTATTAGTTAATGCCGAAACTAAAATTGTAATATTCATTTATTTAACCTTATTAGATATTTTTATAAGCATTATGATTTTATAAAAATTATGAAAATATTATTAATTTCAAGAACATTTTATCCAGAAGGGATGGGGGGAGGGGAAATTAGTGCATTACATATTGCAAAAACATTATCCGATGAAAAAAATAAAGTAATAGTTTGCACCTTATCTGAAAAAATAAAAAAACCCACAATAGAATATGTAGAAAAAATAAAAATTTATAGATTTCCTTGGAAAAAATTGAAATGGTCAAAAAAATTATCAAATTTAGAATATGTTTATTATCAATTACATAAAAATGTAAAAAAAGTGATAAAAACTGAAAAACCAGAGATATTACATTTGTTAAATGGTCAAACGGTATTTCCTTTACTTTTAAGCATTAAAAATATAAAAAAATTTATAACAATAAATGGGCCAATTTTTTGTGATTTTGGAGGATCTCATCCAGATGGAAAAACATGTTATAACTGTTCTTCAAAAGAAAGATTTATGATTTCTCTAAAAAAATGGGAGACTAAAGGATTATTTTATTGGATGTATAACAAATATCATACTTTTTTACTAAAACAAAGTTTAAAAAAAAGCAATAAAATTTTTGCAGTTAGTAATGCGATCAAAAAAATGCTTATTTTTGGAGGAATAAAAGAAAAAAAAATATCAGTGATACATAATCCTATAGAAATTAATAAAAAAATAAAAACTGATTTGAAAAAAAAACTAAAAATTTCAGAAAATAAAAAAATAATTTTTTATGCCGGAAGATTATCTGAAAATAAGGGCATAGATAGGACTATAAAAACAATTAAAAACATAGATAATGTTGTTTTTTTAATTGCTGGGAGAAAAAGAGATTATTATTCTAAATTGAAAAACTTGACCAAAAAATTAAATTTGGAAAAAGAAGTCAAATTCTTGGGATTTATAGATAATAATAAACTTAAAGAATATTACTCAATAACTGATTTAGTTGTTCATCCTTGCAGAGTATATGATTCTCTTTCAAGAATGTTGCTAGAATCTGCTAGTTATGGTATTCCTTTAATTGCTACAAATGTTGGAGGAAATTCAGAGATTATAAAAAATAATTTAAATGGATTTTTAATTAATTCTGATTTAGAATTAAAAGAAAAAATAGAATATTTAATAAATCATCAAGAAATATCTAAACAAATGGGAGAAAAATCAAAAGAAATAATTGAAAATAATTTTTCTTATAAACAAATTAAATTACAATTAATAAGGGAATATAGAAAATGAATAATCAAAAAAAATTACAAGAATCTGAATATATTTTGCCATATCATCATTCATTAAATCAAAATAAGAAAACAGGAATATTTTATTTTAGCTTGATAAATATAATTAAAGATAAGATAGATAAACTAAATTCTAAAAAAATATTAGATTTTGGATGCGGAGATGGAAAATTAATATATGAATTATCCAAAAAACAGGAATTAGATCTAACTGGAATAGATATATCAAAAAGAGCTACTTCTTTTGCAAAAATATTTACCCCTAATGTCGAGTTTATTCAGGGAAATATTTTAGAATATAAACCTAATGAAAAATACGGCACAATAATCACAATGGAAACATTAGAACATATTTCGAAGAAAGAGTTACCAAAAATAATAAATAAACTAAATGAAATTTTAACTAAAGATGGACATTTAATAATAACTGTTCCTTCAAAAAATATTAAAACTTCAAAAAAACATTATCAACATTTTGATAAAAAATCAATAGAAGAATTATTAAAAAATAAATTCGAAATATTAGAAATAAGAGGACATATGAAAAAATCAAAAATTTATGATTATCTATATTCCCTATCAGACAATAAATTTTTTTCAATAAATCTAAAAATATATCAAATATTTCTAAAAAAATATTTTAAAAAATATATAAAAAATACAAATTTAAATAATTGTAGGGGATTAATTATAACTTGTAAAAAAAATGAAACCTAAAATAGATTTATTTGTTTTAAATTATAGAACTGAGATTATTCAAGAATGTTTAGATTCATTCAAAAATAGTTTAGATAAAAACTCCAAATTGATAATAATTGATAATGGAAGTACTGAAGAATCAAAAAAAATATTAGATCCATACAAATATAAAAAAATATTAATAAAAGAAAACTTAGGATTTGGAAAAGGATTTAATGAAGGTATAAAAAGAAGTAATTCTGATGCAGAGTGGTATTGTTTAATTAGTAATGATATAATTTGTTTAAATAATAATTTCTTAAATAAAATAAGAAAAACAATAAATGAAAATAAAGATGTAGGAATTATTGGAGTAGAATTATCTAAGGATAGAGAAAAAAAAGAAATTTTCAAAACTGGAGGTAATTTAAAATTAAATGGTTTAACTCAATCATATGTCCAATATAAAGACAATGGTCAAAAAAATATTGAATTAGATTTTGTTTCTGCTGCAATAGTTTTTATTAAAAAAGAATTATGGGAAAAACTAGGAGGATTTGACGAAATATTTTATCCCTATTTATCTGAAGAAACAGACTTATATTTAAGGGCAAAAAAATTAAACTATAAAATTATTAAAAACAAGAGTATAATTTTTCAACATAAACATAGTTATAGCATAAATAAAATAAATGATGAATATAAAGGATACATTTCTAAAAAAAATAGCGGAACATTCAAATTAATACATTATCCAAAAAAATGGATTATTCTTTCATTATTATTAGATTACAAATCATTTTTAAATATTTTTCTAGAAAAAAAGAACAAAAAAATAATTTTGTCAAAAAATATAAAACAAAATGCTAAAATTTATTTTAAAGCATTAGTAGGGATAATAAAAAACATTCCAGAAATTAAAAAAAGAAGATCAAGATTATCTTAAAATAGATTTTATATCTTTAAAATCAATTACATCTAATTTATAAATTAAAAATAAATAAATAACTCCTGCAAATCCTATAGACAAGACAATTTCAATCCAAAGATTCATAAATAAAATTTCTTTTATTAAAATTATAGAAAGAATAAAAACTAAAGAAGATATAAATATTTTAAATAAATTCAAAAATTCGAAATTAATTTTAATATTTTTTATTAAAAAATAAAATGAAAAAATAAATATAAATATAAATGAAATTAATGTAGATAAAACCGCACCTTCAATCCCATATAAAGGAATTAAAACAAAATTACCAATAATATTCAAAATTCCTCCAATAAAAATATATTTAACTAATAACTTTGGTAACCCCATAGAAAATAAAATAGAACCATTAATTTTCGTAAAAGTTTGAAAAATAACGGCAAAAGATAATAATTTTAATGCATTTGTTGCAATTAAAAAGTTTTCACCAAAAAGAATATTAAGTATTACTTCAGAAAATAAAAATACTGTTAATGTTATTGGCAAAACCAAAATAGCAGCATAATTATATAATTTAACAATTCCTTGTTTAAATCTTTTAATATCTTTTTTTGACCACATCTCAGATAAAATTGGCAATAAAACAATTACAAAAGTAGAAGTTAATCCCCACAATGAAGAAATAGTTGGATAAACTACATTATATAACCCGACTTCTTTCATGCTAGCCAATAAAGAAATTAAAATAGTATCCAATCTACCATAAATTATTCCAAAAATACTAGTTAACATAATGGGAAATCCGAAATAAATTAATTTTTTTACTAATTTTAAATCAAAACTAAATTTTAATTTCAAAAATTGTGGAAAAATTAATTTAATAAATAACAAACTAAATAAAATAATTATAAAAAAAGAAACAAAAACATGAGCTAAAAATACAGATAATGGACCATTTCCGAAAAATATTAAAACAAAAGTAAGAATAAAAAGTAAAATTGATTGAATTGAATCCATAAAAGAATAATAATTCATTTTTTGAAAACTTCTAAAACTTTCTTTTAAAATTCCAATTAGTGGACTAAAAATAAAATAAATAGAATAAACAATAATATAAATATAATATTCTTGAGAATGTAATAAAATATTTGAAATTTTTTTAGAAAAAAGAATAATCACAAATCCAAATATTAAATAAATAATAAATTGAATAATTACAACTGAACTTATTGAATTTTTTATATTTTTAAAATTTTTCTTAATATTAAATTCTGGAATAAATTTCACTAATGATGAAGAAAGTCCTAAAGGTAAAAATGCGGCAAAAATTCCAAAAAAAGCAATAATGGCATAAATCATACCGTATTCTTCAACAGAAAAAGATCTAGCCAAAAGTATTCTTAATAAATAACCAAATATTGCTACAATTAACGTAGAAATTAAAACAAATCTTGTTCCTTTAACTAAATTTTTTGCATAATTAACCATATAATAAAAATTCAAACTTCACCTTATAAACCTTATTAAATAATAATTTTTTAAAGAAAACTATTTAAATAAAAACAATTTCCCAAAAAAATGAAAGCATTAATAACTGGAATAACTGGACAAGATGGTTCTTTTTTAGCAGAAAATTTATTAGAAAAAGGATATGAAGTTTATGGATTAGTAAGAAGAAGTAGCAATAACCCGTTAAAAAGAATAGAACACATAAAAAATGATTTAAATTTAATGTACGGAAATTTAAGAGATTATAATTCTATAGATAGAGCAATAAAAGAATCAAAACCTAATGAAATATACAATTTAGCGGCACAATCAGATGTAGGAATTTCATTTATATGTCTAGAAGAAACACTAGAAATAAATTATTTAGGATTAGGAAGAATAGTAAATTCAATAATAGAAAATAAATTAGAAACAAAGTTATATCAAGCTTCTACTTCAGAAATGTTTGGAAATGTAAAAGAAGAGCCACAAACAGAAAAAACTGTTATGGAACCAGTAAGTCCATATGGAAAAGCAAAACTAAAAGCACATGAAGATTTTATAGTTGGATACAGAGAAAAACACAATATGTTTAATGTTTCAGGAATACTATTCAATCATGAATCTGAAAGAAGAGGAGAACATTTTGTAACTAGAAAAATTACAAAATCTTTAATAGATATAAAAAAAGGAAATAAAGAAAAATTATTTTTAGGTAATTTAGATGCTTCAAGAGATTGGGGATATGCTAAAGATTATGTTGAAGGAATGTGGAAAATGTTACAACAAACCATTCCTCGAGATTATATTTTATCTTCCGGAAAAACCACAACAGTAAGAGAATTTGCAAGACTTGCAGGAAACTATTTAGGAATGGATTTATATTTTGAAGGAGAGGGAATAAATGAAAAAGGAATTGATACTAACACAGGTAAAACAATTATAGAAGTTAATCCTAAATTTTTCAGAAAAAATGAATTACATAATTTAATTGGAGATAATTCAAAAGCTAAACAAGAACTTGGATGGCAACCAAAAACAAATCTAGATGAATTAATTAGAATAATGATAGATTATGATTTCTAAAACAACACAGGAGTAATATAAACCTCTAAAAAGGCAGCCAAAATCAATATTAATATAG
>CAYMSW010000011.1:0-19920 GCA_964393215.1 Candidatus Woesearchaeota archaeon | reverse complement strand
CATGTAGTGCGCAAAGTCGTGGGTTTGAAGCGGGTGGCAGGTTAACTCCAATAATTAAAACAAGTTCATGTCCTGACGAGTATGTCAATATCCAAATTTTGCACAATTGGATTTATAATTTATTTTTCTCATTTATTTTCGCACGATGCATGACAACTTCCACTTTAAATAACTTGTCTATATCCAGTAAATCGTGCAAATTTGTGTATGGGTCATCCTTAGATAACGCGGACAGACTGCTGATCTCCTGAGCCCTTCTTTTATGAACTATTCCTTGTTCCAATAGTCATCCAGGGTACACATAGTCTGGTAAACTAATTTTTACACTCTCCTGAGTATATAGCCAACCAAATCAAGCATGAGAAGTATTTCTGTAATGTATGTTAAACCACTCTCAAGCCAGCATAACCGAGTACGAATCATCCCTTACATACAAAAGGTATCCTCTTCGTGTCATCTGTGATTTTTCTGATCCCATCATAACAGATTCACAATATATCCAATGTGAGCACCAAGACATTTCGATTACCTAAATCTGGATTGATAGTAATATATTGATACCTTCTTTCTCCCACGAAACTATGAGGTCGTCTGAGAAATCCCATCTGGCTAAATCTATGATTTGCATTGAATTATTGAAATTGTATTGAATCAGCAGCACAGCATGAACATACAACCACTGCACAAGTATTAATCATATTGCACGAGAGGAGGTTATTCAAGCTCTAATTTTGGAATCGGTCATTTTGGCTGGAATTCCCACGCATTCTGAAAATGCTCACGAACGAATTACGGTATGCCTCTCATTCCAACATATCCTCCTCGCCATGTTCTGTAAAAACCGATCCGGTGGCATTTGAATAATGTGATTCAATAATTTCAAGAATGGGCTCGATTGCTTTGCCAAAGCATTCAACATCAATTTTAGTTATTAGATCCTGACCGATTTCAGCAGATGACATGTGGATCGAAAGGATTATGCCAACAATTTCCCAGATAGGATCGCACTCATCTGGAGCATAAGGAGCGATGATAATTCTGAGCCTATCAAAGCCGGGTGGATGTGTTTTGCTTTGTCTTAGACCTTGATGCAAGTCCTTAGCGGCCAATATCGTTTCAGCGATTGTGATTCCTATTAACCGGTAGGTTCGTTCAGCATCATTCGGAGGTGATTGTAAAATCCACTGAGCCGCAAGTCGATCTGCTTCTATTTCGCTCTCGGGTGTGCCTCCGCCTGCAGTGTTAGGGTAGAATATATGTACCAGTTCATGATGAAGAAAAAATGCCATTACGGCTTGATAAACTCTATTTGTAACGCCCTGATGCGATTCCAACAGTGCGTCAATATTGGGGATGGGAGCAGGCACACTAGTGTCACCAATGGGAGAAACGAATTCTGTGGGAAGAATCGATGGATCAGTGGAACCTTTTTCAAACTCATCCATCGCCCATCGTATAAAGGCTAAAGCTGGTCTGACAATAGGATCATCAGTGTACTTGTTGTTCTGACCGTATTGGATTCTTCCCTTATCAACAACCTCCATGAAGAAAACGGAATACCCATAGGAAAGTGCCCAGATTATCTCAATAGTTTTTCTGGATATTCGGACACTTCCAAATATCTTCTCAAGCCTCCAACTGTCTTCATCGAAGCAATCAATTGGGATTGGACAGGAAATCATCGACTTCAAGTCATCGACTCGTTCAGCAGCAATATTAATTACTGCTGTGCCAATGATTCTGGCAAATTCTTTTATACTGGAGGGGGGAAGGGCACACACATTGAGTATGAATAAATGCTCCTCCGTTAGTCCCGCTAAGCAAGGTTTGCTCACCTCACCAGATTTATTGGTCATTCCTCCTCCTCATCATCACAGGTTTACACCCCATTCTATGTTGTTCAGTCTAACAATGATTTTTTTTTACTCCAAGTATACCTACAATCCTTGTCTGACATCTCCTCAGAATTCCAAGCGATAAGTATTCTGCATAATCCTTTTTTTCGTTTTCCGTTCCTGTTTGCACCAACCGATTAATTTTTTTTAGGTCTACAGGACGAGTGATTACTTTGGCTATATGTTTCCCCGATACAGGCTCTCGTATTATTATGGTTTCTTCATCATGTGAAGAAGTTGCTGGATAGAGAATCGTGGCTTGTTTCATGCACACAGGTTGACTAACGGCATACAGTGCCAATTGGTATAGAATTTCACGACCCGGTCCACGAGCATCTATATCGCGGTATTTCGCATCCAATATAGCAACTACTTCACGCTTATCTTTTATGACAGCAAAATCTGGGCGTGGAGTTCCCACTCTTTTTCGCCTAACATCACCTTTTTCTTCATACATGAACATGCCATATAGCCCAGCTTCATCCCTAATATTGTAGTTCCCTATTAGATGATCATTTAAATATTTACTCAACAAACGTTGGAAAAATCTATTCATATCAAATAGAAATCCTTTAACGATTCTATCTCGATTCTCTTCTAAATACAAAGATGATTCTGCAGCAAGCAACATCTCAATTAAAACCAACGATGGCTGATATTCCTTTGTAAGTGGATTAATACTTAGTTTTACTTGATTAAGAAGATGTCTAGATATCGGATGGCTTTGAATTCCGGATGCTTTTAATTGTGCTGCAGTAGTCTGTAGCGAATTGCGAAGTTTAGAGATGTTTGTTGACCGTGCAGCGAATTCTAATCCTGATAGAATTGTCTGATTTAATGGTGAATTCGTTAATCTGGGAAACCACGAACATGGAAGTGTAGTCTTCTGAATCCCCGCTGAGGTTGCGAAATGATGGAATCGGATTCTTCCTCTTGGTGAAATGAGATCCTCGTTAATTTGAGTGTACTCACGTCTAATTCCAATCATAATTAATCTCTGAACCTGGCTACATAACTCTTCCCTAAGTAATTCGTCTAGACCAAGATCTTCACCAAGTGATATTGATGGCATTCTTACCAGGGATTTGAGTGAAAATGCATACCGAAACAGTTCAATTAGTTCATCCGATCTAATTTTTGGTCTTATATCAATCCTAAAATTCCCGAGGGAAAATGATCCAGTGAAGGATTTACTCATTATTCGCAACTCACCAGCACGTCTTCTTTCAAAACCAAGTACACGACTTTCATGTAATCTGTAGAGCAAATCTTCGAGTTCATGATTAGAGAATACTTCTTTCGCAAGTGGGTGATCGGGTGAGAAAATGGTTGTTGACCATTCACGCATCCGAATTACGGTTTTATCGGGTTTGATCATTGTTCCTGATCGTCATCATTTATTTCTTCATTATCCTCTGCATTCTCGGTTGTGAAATCGTCCACGAAACTGGATTGATAAGCTTCCCCTAACAAAATACTTGGTAACTCTGAATAGCCACTAACGTCAAAAATGTCCGGTAAAATCCGTTGTGAATTGCTATCTACAATACGAGAACCGAGTATTTTTGCCAAAAGTGGAAAATCACCGTAACAGTAATTCATCAACAAGGGTACAATCTCGTATTCAATTATATCGCTAAACAACTTAGGGCTTTCTACAGCCTTTCCATTTCTCATAAAGTAGGCATGCCCTATCTGTCGATTTCGACCATCAATTCCAAGATATTCTCTAATCCTGGTGTTTAAAGAATCAAGTATGGCTCCAAGCTTAATATCTTGTACTGAGGCACTATCCAGAACCTTGCGATCCGGCATAAATTCAAGAAATCGAAATCGCCGGCGTAATGCAGTATCTAAGTGCGCAATGGACTGATCAGCAGTATTCATAGTGCCAATGATATAAAGATTACTGGGTATAGTCATTGGCTGATCGCTATAAGACAATTTTGTATGTTTAGCACGTTTGTCTTTCTCCAATAGCGTCAATAATTCACCAAAAATACGAGGTACATCACCTCTGTTGATTTCATCAATAATTAGAAAGAATTCGTGTTCGGGTGATCGTTGTGCAACCTGACAGACTCGTTTAAATAGTCCGGGTCTCAATTCAAAAAATAGATTCCCGGTATCGCTTTTTGTTGGTTTATAGCCTTCAATAAAATCTTCATAGTTATAGGAAGGATGGAAAGTACAAAGTGTAATTCCCTTTATATTTTCATTGTCAGAACAGTCAATAGACATCTTTTCAATGTCCTCTAACTCCTTGTAATGTTTGCCATGTCGTTTCCAGGCGAGCACTGATTGTGCAGTTCTAAGAGCCCAATAGGTTTTTCCTGTCCCTGGGGGACCGTAGAGGACAACTTGGCCTTTTTCTTCAAGATTATTGTAAATGTTCTTTTCAACTTTATTGAGGACTTCACCAAGATGAACCGGTTTTAGCGTTATTCCTGTTGATGTAGCCTGGTCAATCGAAGATTCACTAGAAGAATTGTTAAGTAGATGACTTTCAATAGCAATTTGATTTGATTGCCGATTGAGTGGAAAAAACGGAAAACGCGGTTGCTCTGAAAGCGAATCCACAACAGTGGGTACTAATGAAAGCCATTTGACTGGGCGTCGGTGAGCAAAGGAATCATTGCCTTCAACAAAGACATATGGCTCAACAATTTCACCTATCCCTAAAATTTCACTACCCTCTGAGACTGCAACAATGTCCCCTTCTTTCATGTTCCATAGGAAATTCAGAAAAGCCTTTACCCATCGTCCACGTCTTTTCGGGTCCATATCCCCAACAACGTTGGTGATGACTTGGTGAAGTTGTTCCCTGGTAGGTTTGCTAACTAGGAATTCAGAAAGGTCACCTGTGTCGTTCCAACCTAAAGCAACATATTTACCTTCTTTCATTGATTCCCATTGTGATCGAGGATCATTATTATCTCCCGCACCTACTCGCCAATAATTTCTAGGTTCTCCGAAATATTGCCCTAATAATGATGTAAATTGGGAAACGTAAAGGTTAAATTGATGACTAAGATCAACAAATGGATAGGCATAGCTATATCGACCTTCAATTTCTCCATGCTCCAGCATTAGGCGAGTTTGATAATGTGCTTTGAATCCCAATGTCTGAAAATCATCAAGTTTCGTCGGAAATAGTATGGAAAGGTACTTATGCCCCCAAGCAAGGTTATATAAGGCAGGAGCAATTTCTGCTAATTTTAATTGCAATTTATCATAGTCGGCTTGTGTGGGTATTTCTGATAATCTTTCCATGTGTTCAACGGAGGCAATCAATTGGTTTCGGTGATTGATCGCAATATCTATTGCTTCTGATGTATCAATTTCCTGCTTTTCATAATGTCGCCCTTCAGTTGAACGCTTGTACCAAGTTTCAGTGTCCGAATTCCAAAAAATATTGAACTTTAAGGCCGATCCACCTCGCATTGCTCCGAATGCGCGATTAGGAAACTCCTCATCATTCTTAAACTCTAACCAATAGACCAAGCTATCTTTTGTATTATGCTTATGCATTGCATCCAGTAGATCTTCACCATGCAATGCTAACAGGGCTTCAGGGCCAAATTTCTTCTTGAAGCATTCAACATAGCCTTGAACCTGTCTTTTCGTGAGTATTTTTGAAGCATTAGTAGCTTCATCTAATTTTGCATGCAGTGCGTTGTTAAGTTTGGGTGCCAGTTGGATAGCCATTATTCCCTCACATTTTTGATTTGGACTCTAAAACATCACCATTTAAAACGGTAATCATGAAAAAACTACTTTCTACAATCATTTCATTTCGCAAAATAGGAATTTCTCATTCTACAGATATCTAAGTTAAAATGTAATCTCTCGGTTTGATTGTTTTTAGTATCCAATCTTCCCAATAGATTACAAATTATCTTTCGTAATTTTATTAACTTTAACAACTCGAACACGGCTACCAATTAAAACTTCCACTTCGTCACCATCTTCTGCGCCGAGTAATGCCCTTCCAAGTGGACGATCAACTTGAATGAAACCTTTAGTTGGGTCATTTTTGTCTTTGCTCAGAGTAAATTCAAGTTTCTCATTTTTCCCATCCAAGAATGTTACACGCACTTTATTCCCAATTTCAATTCCTGTACTTGGGATATGAATACGCCTGTGGGCTTCTTGAGTTTCCCGGGTTGGTATTTTCTCCCGATCAAGTGTCTCAAAAAGATCACCTGTCGACAACTCTTTTAAGCCTTGAACATCTTTTTCAATGATCCGTTTTGGTTTAACCTTGACTAAATCCTCACGGCATGAGTCTTTCTTTTCCTTATCTGCTACTTTAACTTCCTGCAGACGTTGGTCGATCCGTTTACGTAGCGCTTGTGCTTCTGTGCGGGGATCATTAAACCAATCGGTAGACCAAACACGATGAAAATGCCAGCCTAGTCTCTCAAGAACTTCCTGTCTTAACCGATCACGATCTCGTGCTGATCTTGAAGAATGATAGGTAGCACCATCACACTCAACACCAAGTAAAAAGCCATGCGGCCAATCAGGATGCTTAACTCCAATATCAATAAAATATCCAGCTACACCCACTTGATGAACAACTTCACAACCCATTGATCGAATTTGTTGAGCAACATAATCCTCAAAATCAGAATCAGGACTCTTTTGTGTATCCTCGCCTGATTCAAGAACTCCCGTTGCAGAATACTCGAGCCAACGTTTTAGCATATAAGCACCTGGATTGCGATTTTCTTCAGCAGTAATATCAGCGGAATTCATTGATGAAAAAGTGACTATCTTTTGCTTGGCGCGTGAAAACAGAACATTGAGTCTGCGTTTGCCTGCGGTTCCATTTATCGGACCAAAACGCTGAAACACTTTTCCACCTGGTTCAGCTGGCCCATAAACTGTTCCTATGAAAATTACATCGCGCTCATCACCCTGTACATTCTCAAGGTTTTTTATAAAAAAGCTCTCAAGCCCGTCGTTGTAGCTGTCCCAATAATCTATATAATCTTGAGCTTTTGAATCTCTTGCTTTTACTCGCTCAATTTCTTCTTCAATCAGATCGCGTTGTTTAATGTTTAAGGTAACAATACCAAGAGAACGATTAGTATCCTCATGCATGAAACGAATTGCAGCCTTAACCATCGCCCTTGCCTCTTCGGCATTTGTGCTAGATTTATATAATCCCTTTACACTGCAAAGTGAGACTCCCATGTTGTTTTGAATTTCTGTAGCTGATGGAAATACAATCAATTCATCATTATAAACCATCCTATTTGAAAAACGAATTAATCCTGAGTGTCGAGACCGATAGTGCCAGCGGAGACGTCTTGCCGGTCTAAACGCTGCATTAGACATTTCAAGTATCGATTCTTCTAAAATCGTTTCGTCATCATCTTCGTCCTCATCGACAATTAGTTTTCTGAAAAATGAGTTTGGTGGGAGCTGATTGGTATCCCCTACGATCATTGCTTGCTTCGTTCTCAACAAAGCGCCGATTGCATTCTCAGGTGTCATTTGTGAGGCTTCATCGATTATACAGATATCAAATTCGAATTTGTCAGATTCAAGATACTGAGCGATTGAAAGTGGAGACATCATCCAGCAGGGCTTCAACTCGAGTAAAGCCTTCTTAGATCTACTTAGAACATTCCGCACAGGGTAGTGTCGTTGTTTTTTTTGAATTTCATTTAAAAGGAGCGACAGTTCTGTCCATTCTGATTTCCTTCCCTTACCTTTACCGATTGGAGGTTTAGCACCATTAATAAGCTTTGATCTAAGAATGTTTCTTGATGTCTCAATAATTTTCTTGTCGAGTTTGGCGAGTTGGTGTCGCAATAAATTTAATTTGGTTCCGTTAAATCTACCCAATATAGAGCTAAATTTTGAGTGAACTTCCTGAGCTAAAGCTCTGATAATCATCGCCTCAAGCACTGAGGATAAATTAGTAAGATCATTTTTCTCTGAAATGATATCATTGACTTCTTTGCCAAACCCAGCCGTTTTTATTTCTTCAAGTCCAGAGTATAGTTCTGAATGGGAAATTATGCCCTTTCGATCCTCAGATGCTTCTTTCAGATGATTGATTATTTCATTTTTTTCAGCGAATGGTAAAAATCTATCTGGGGATATGCCAGTTTGGACTGAGAGATGTTTTATATGATCACTTAATTCATCAGATGTTTTTAGCACATCCTTAATGTCAATTTGAGCCTCCCTTAATATATCAAAATTTGAACTATTAAGAAGGGAACATATTGTCTCTATCCATTCAGGTTGGGCAAGGATTATTTGTGCTGCTACGATTTCTTCCTTAAAATCATCTTTCTTAGTTTCAATGCCATGAAAACGTTCAGCTATGATTTTGCCGACAGGATCATTCTCAATGTTATTGCACATCTCCAAATACTTTTCAATTCGAATAGCGAACAGCTCCAAAGCATTAGGAGTAACTTGACTGTCAGTATTGATACAATCTAATAATGGTTCTATATCGTTGAGACCTTGATTTATTCTTCCTAATTTCGCTTCTTGATTGTCAAGTAAAATTTCCAGGTCACTAATATTTATGTAGAGGTTTTCATGTTCTATTTTGGGGATGTAACGCAGAACATCAAGTTCAGCATTTTTAAGAAAGTCACGTACCACTCGCTGGTCGAATTTTGGAAATTTATTGTCTATTGCTTTCAGATAATCCCGGAGCTTCTCAAATTTTTCAAAATCAGTATCTAAACTATTGAAGAATATCCCGAAAATATCAGTGATTTGCTTATCTGCCTTAAATTGTGCCGTTTCAGATAATAATATCGAGAGCCTGCTCAAATTCTCAACTGCAAAATCTCTTTTAAATTTATCCGACTTGGATAGCTTCTTGTAAAGGCGTTTTGCATCACGGTAGTCTCGGAAAAATATAGAAAACAGACCTGCTGATTCAATAATTTTTGCATAATTCGAAATTTCTTCTGCTTGAAGTGTAAAGTCAACGTTCAAGAACTTGGATAATTCATCTCTCTCATTTATTAACTTCTGTCCGGTCTGAATAGCACGTTCAAGAAGCGGAATCGTATTTCTATCGTTACTAGTATCATTTCGTAAACTTAACACATCATCTGCGATACCCTTTAGGTCATTGTACATTTCAGTGAAATCTTGCAGTTTGACTGACCCCAATTCAGGAACTTCATTTAGAAATCGACGTAGTTCTTTATTAGTTAGCTTTCCTTTCTGTAATACTTTAACTAACTCATCTCGATTATTCTCAAGTTTCTTTATTTCAAGCGTATCAAAATCACAGTCCATGCAAATAGAAAATAATTTTCGAAGATTCGCAGCTAATTCCTGATTATAAGGTTCCTTGAAAACCGACAGATGATCACGTTCATCACGCGATTTGGAACAATTATCCAGTAATGATTTTAAATTATCAACCTGTCTATCGCGCACCAGAGTCGTTACTAATGGTGGGTCAATCGACGCTGCAACCTCGGATAATTTCGCAAGAGATCCAGCGAGTATTTTAATTGAATCGATTTCAGAGTTTTCCGGAATGTGATGTGCCGTCAGATGTTCCTGTTTGCTTTTTAACTCTTTATATGTACTTAATATCTCCTTAGCTTGGTTAAGAATATCGTCCACAGTGAAACGATCAATATTCGTAATCTTTAAGCCACTCCAGAAATCAGGTGCCTCCAAAGTCTTTTGGTGAGCTTTTTCAAGATTCTTAGCAATAAATATGATTTCTTCAATTTTATATTTGTCAAATTCTTCGATATTAGGAATATTTGGAAGCTTTAGAGAGTTTGGCATGTCATCAAGGAGTGAACCGGTGAGAATACAACGTCCTAATATCTCATGAATTGAATAACCACTATCTCTATGTTGCAGTGAGATTACACCAATATATCGAGATAATTCTTCGCGAATTTCCCGATACCTCTGTATCTGATTTTCATAATCTGCTTGAACTAAAGGGTTGTCAACTTCGATACGATCTCTAATCGATGACACCACTTGTTTTCTGGTTGATCTGTCAGCCAAAAGTGGTAACAGGAATTCACCTAATCCCATATATTCAAGACGAGATCGCACTACATCCAGAGCAGCTTTCTTTTCAGCGACGAACAGCACCTTTTTACCTTTCGCTAATGCTGCCGCGATTGCATTAATAATGGTTTGTGATTTGCCAGTTCCGGGAGGACCTTCAACGGCTGTGTTCTTCCCATCCATCACATCCACAAGAGTACTGAACTGCGATGAATCCGCATCAGTTACAATCAAAGGAACCTTTTTTTCTATTTTTGGTGAATCCACATCATAATCATCGCCATACGGTGAGCTGGATTCGCTTCGGTTTGATCCACCAAGAAGTTTATCGACAATATCATTAACAATGAATCCTTTTCTTTTCGTGTCGAGATCATAGTACATTGCCAATCTTGTAGATGGAAAAACGCCTATAGTGACAAATCTCCTCAGCTTCATTTCGATTTGAGGAGATTCAACTTGTGAGATCAATTCAAAGTACTCTTCCACCGAACCTCGTTCCCAATCGGGTAGCTCTATGTTGAATTCCCTTTGCATTTTTTCAACCAGAACATTATTCAACTCACCGGATTCTCCAATACCCTCAATCCAGGATTCAGGTCCTCTATTTGTTTTTCTTATTTCTAGCTTTATGGGTATGGTGATCAAAGGTGAGAATGAGCGGTGGTTGTTAATGGGATCAACCCACTCAAGAAAGCCAAAAGCAGCGTGGAGGACATTCAAACCGGTTTCCTGCTGCCAGCTTTTACACTTGGAAATAATTTTCTTGGTTGTACGCTCAAGCGTGTCGGGAAGTAAAAGAGTTTGAATTAAATTGTTTGAAGCATGATCACCATTGCTATTATCACCATTTCTTGGAAGTTCATATGAAGGTGAGATTCCGTTGTTTTTAGCGTGTTGAGTTAGAGATAATTCCTTTTTTGTTTGTCGTTTTGGCATTCCTAACGATTCCCGAACTCTGTCCCGGAGTTCACGCATTAAACGTCTTTCAATTGATGCTACTTCCTCATTTGAATAATCTATCTCTTCAAGCGCTTTTTCATATTCCTCATCAGTTAATAAGGCTTCCGAAAGGGCACGTTTGAAGGTCTCTGTATTTTCATCTTTCGGATCTTCATCTAATTGTGGTAGGGATTGGAATTTGAATTTGTCATTTTGCGATAAGCCAAAATAAAGCACATCGGGTACGGTTTCGACAGATCGAATATAAGAGATGGATCTTGTACTGTGTCGAGTTGATATGAGAGGATTGCGGCGGGAAAAATCGAGCAGTTTTGGACGCATTTTCTCGATCATATCACGAACCAACTCCTCATATTTTACCAGTTCCCGTGTGGTAATCTGATCTTCAGAACTCCGTTCTGATGGCATTAAATTTCCTCCGGTGCACTCTTGTTTATCCCAATTCGAATCATTTCTTTAGGTGTTTATCTTTAGAATTGCAAATATTTTGCAGTTGTTCGATTCTTTGTTTCTGATAGTATGATAATTTATCAACAACCGCCTCATCCCACCAGTCATCAAACAAAGACGGCAGAACCTTCTCAAGATAAAGGGCAAGGCTCTTTGTCGTTTTGCTGAGCAATGCCGTTATCGTAGAGTTAATATTTTCCATACCTGCTTTTCCTATATCGTTTTTTGTAAGGACCGCGTTTGCCTTTAGGTTTTTTGCTCTTATTCATTATTAAATTCAAAATGAAACTAAACCATTCTGATGATTTGATGGATTGATATATGTACCATAGAATTCCAACTAACCCAAAAATCCCCATCACCCAAATGCATCCTTTTGGCAATTCAATAGATTCCCCATCATCTTCATAGTTATCTGTTTTTAAGGGAGCTTTGTTTGATACTGAAGATTCCCCATCATCTTTATAGTTGTCAGATTTCAGGGGAGCTTTTTTTGATACTGATTTACAGGGAATACATGGAGATACTTTTGTTGCCATCAGGACTTTAGATTTTCTTAAAGGCTCGAGTTCTTCCACGGTTTTCAAATGGAATTCAACCAAACCTAATTTTCTTCCATTTACATATTCTATAACATTCTCTTTGGGTGGACTTGTAACCACGACCTCGACTAATACTAGCGGTTTCCCATCAACATCCAAGAGAACAAGATCAGGCCTACAGTTATCAAGACTCTTCTCTAATTCCACTGATACTGCACCAGAGAGGATATTTTCTGTATTCTCTTTCCTGCACACTTCACATTTCGACTTGACATTGAGGTCCTTGTTCTCTCGAAGAGCTGTTTCTATTCGATCCATTAGAATTGCTTTTGCAGTTTTGTGGATAATTGATTCAGGATTACAATTCGGATTATCAGTCTGGTGTGCAAAGTGGTGTTCTTTTATTTTTCCTTTTCGGGCAATGAGCTGCCCCTCACAATCGGGACATGAACAATCACATTTAAGCCCACTAACGACCTCGCTAATGTGGGTTGGTCTCCCGTCTTTCATTCCGAATGGTATCTTGAAGGATTTCTTTGGCATAGTTTACGTCCTCATATCATCCATGAATTCCGATCTGGGAATTACCAGCGTTATGTTTTCTATTCTTCCCGAAATGTGGCAACTCATAACACCCTCATCCGCAATAACAACGGCCAGAATTTCTTGGATTGGTGGACCGGGAGTTCCTCGCAGAATCTCCGGAGTAGAATCTCCAGGTTCGATATTAGTTTTGGATCAATATCAATTATTTCTGATAAAATCGCAGCCAGTTCATGCATCTGGTCTAGAGGTGGTTGGATGCCATAGACAATCTTCATGGCTATATCAGGCACCTCACTAATTAATTCATTGACGCGTCCAACATAATTGGATTCTAAATTTGTTTCGTCCTCCGCATTCTTGATGTCTGCAAGAAATTTGACAATATCTATGAATTTGTCTTTAAGCTCACCTCTAAGTTTTTCATCATCAAGGTTTGCAATTTGCATTGTTGCTGCGTGAATCGCCAAGAATCCATTTTGCATATCATCTTTGAGAAGCTCAACAAAATCAGCCTGGTTAATTATCTCCCGCAAGTCATTCTTGATATTTTCATAGGGTGGCAGGTGACCTAATACCATCAGCAAACTCAACCAGCCTGATCTGTCCAGAGCAGATATTCTCGACTTTCCGAGGCTGATTTTCACAAGTTCTTTTAAATTATCAGTTGAATATTCTCCGGCAGGATCATTACCTAACAGAGAGGATAATCTATCTTTTCTATCTCCGCCAAGGAATGAATTGAGAACATTACCTGCTTGTGCAGAATCCACCATTAGTTCTAAGGATGGGTTTTGAGTTTCATTCGTCACAGGAAATGCTAATCCAAGCAGCTCATCTAGTAACTTCGAATCCTTCATAAAACCAGCATTGTCTTTCAGTGCATTAGCAGTTCCCATCAGAATGAGGCTTCTGTGATTTAAGAATCCCGGATGCGCAATATCATTCCAGTAATTTCTATCCTTGAAGACCATTTCTGTTGGCATTCTTGTTTCAACCCGTTTTCTTAATGCGTCTTCAAATGTTTGCTGAATCCAATCATCCGGAGCATTTAACGACTTGAACATTGAGTAGATTTTATGAGCATGCCCCCACATCATCATCAATTTTATCTGCAAAGACCATTTATCATCCCTGAACAAATATACAATTTCATCAGCAGCCCAATTAAGCACCGCTTTAAAAGCATTAATTGATGATAAAGTACTTTCATCGAGTAACCGTGAAATCAAAGCGTTTATCAGATCCTTGTGATGATCTGAATCCACTGTAGTTCTTGACAATAGGCTTATCAAATGGATTAAGGATATGGGAGAGGCTGCAATATTAAACAATTCATCTATAAGCTTTTCCTTTTCAGCCAAGTTCTGGAAAGCACTTACCAAAGACTCAGGTAATGCTATAGGCAAACCAGAAATTCTCCAGAACGCAGTATTAAATCCCTCTTCTTTTATCAAAATTGAAGTGGCTTTGTTTATCGACTCTGTAAATGTTTCACCAGTCCCGATGTTGATTGGGATTCGATAGTGTTTCAGCAGACCATCAGCACTCTTCGGAACAAGATCCTTGATTTCAAATGGAATCTGTTTCCTCATTTTATAATTAACTGAGTTGTTTAAATCCCAATAGAAATATGCTGCACTTGACTTACGAATTGCATGAAGATTATTGATCCGCTCATAAAGATTTTCTGTGGAAACTATATCTTGAACGGCATTCTTGAATTCAGCTTCTTCACAGTCAAACCATGCCCGTCTTTGTTCTAACAATTCCTCTCTTTCATTAAGTGAAGAAGAGAGCACCCCGAGCTCTTCTCTGAAAGCGAAATGTGATTTCCCATTGGGTTGTTCGACGATATGGAATGTTCCCTTTTCATCTGATTCTTCAACAGGTTTGAGTATCACTTCATTTTCAGAATCGGCAAGTTTGATGGATACCTCATCTCCATCAATTACTTTGGATACAGCTTCGTAAAAATCTTCCGCAACAAAATCAAATCCTTGAACATGAACTCTTGACTGCAATTGCATTTCGATTGATTTCATAAAATCATCGTCTTTGCTGATTCCCTGTTGAAGTGGTTCTGGCAAATCGTAATAGAAATTCTGCATTACATATGTCATTATATCAGGATCATCATCTTCAGTCGCTTGATCTGTTTGATCGTCCTGCTGAGGTCCTGACATGAATTCCTTCAAGATATCAGATATTGGCACAATCAGTGTAGGTTCAGCACTCAGCGTTTTTCTTATTAATCTGTTATAAAGCCAATCGAGGTATTTTTTCCGAACCGAACCTTTTCCCTTTTTTCTTTTTGTGGAAAGTGTAAAACCTTCAAATACAAGTTTTGCTGCACTCAAAGCGAGGAGTTGCTTTTCACCTTGCTCGGCAAATTTGAGTGAAGCAGCTTCTATCATTCCCGGATGGTCAATATATAGATTATTCAAAATCCACTCGCATCTAAGCCTGACATCGTCTTCATCTATTTCTTTAAGTGTCCAAAGTTGTGTAATCGCTCCGGTTATTGCAGAGATAATATCCATCATGAAAGGTGTTTCACCGAAATCTGGTGCATGATTGTCTTTGAAAATTGGCTGACTTAAAAACTCGCTCTGAAGCATGCAAGCAGCAAGGTATTTTCGTAGAACCTTCAGTTCATTTGTCTCGATTAATTGTCCATCCTTTTCCTTTGCTTCTTTAAGAAAATGAACAATTTCACCCTTCTGTAATGGAATGTATCTGACATTACCAGCTCTAAGTTGTATCAACTTCCTATAATATTCACTTTTACTCAATTTTCCAGCAGTCACCAGACTATGTAGAACTTCACTTATCCCATAAATTGGAGTTTTGTCTTTTCGATATAAGTATTTGTTGATACATCTGTCATCAATCCAAATTACACTACCCTGTTCAGGACTAAAATTCTGAAGGATGTCGAGACTGTTTCCGACTTTTAAATCGTCTTGGGTTTCTTTCGGAGCATCTTCTTTAATTTGCCTTAATGGCATTAGGTTATAGGTATCGCTGTCAATACCATCCCTTATTCTGCTGATAAGGTTCCGAACCCATTTGACCAATCCATCTCGACGTTTCGCTTCTATCTGGGTGTTTTTCAACCGCTTTAATTCAATTTCATCAATCACCACATCGAAATTATCACAGATTATTTGAAGCGCCTCCGCCCTTACCATTGCTCCTGCGATAGAGTGAGATAAATATAGCCTTGAGTCTTTTTCCGGCAGATTCGCACTTACAGGCTTTTTACCTTCTACACCTAACAGACCAATTATCTTTGTATAGTCGGAAGACGATAATGGACCCTGTTGGTGCAGAACCTCGATCAGATCCCTGCAACTAACCAAGTATTTTTCCGAATCATCAGGCAAATGTTCAGCGATTCCGGTGAACTCCTTATTCATTAGCGGGAGGTAAACGACATAGCGACCCTTGTTAATACGAGCAGTTTCATACATCTCCATCCATTGATTACCGCGTTCTTCCAATAATTCGGAATTTAAGTGCTTTATGGAAATGCTAATTTTAGCGGTAGAAATCCGTTCCCGATCAACTAAATTGATTACTTCTTGTCCGGCTTCGAGGATTGAGGGCTGATGATGTGGAATTTCTGATCGCAGTTTCTCTAAAAGCAGGATTGTTTTATCTGGTATAAAAAGCGGCATAAAGGCGCGTTCTACCAATTTGAGAATATCTAAGTGTTCGGCGAGTAATAAGGCTGTTATATCAAGGTGCAATTTCCACTCCGGAACTTTCTCCGGAAAATCCTTAAGTATCTGCTTCCCACCATGCCTCGCAAACAGTGGAATCTGATTCATTGGATCGGGATTTGGTTCTTTTAATTCTAGGAAACCATGATAGTTGTCTAATAATAACCAATTGTAAAGATCAACAAGTGGGTGGATTGGTGTCTCACCCTTTTTATACATTTCATCCAATTTTCCTTGAATTTTGACATCCTGCTTCATCATTTCTCGAAGATCTTTAAATTCAAACTTATATATTCCGCCTTTTCCCTTATCTGCAAGATTGTACATCCGTTGTGAAAGATGTGAAAGTTCTCTATCCAATCCAAGTTTGTATCCCTGGGCTATGGCAGTGGTGACCAATTCATCCGGGATTCCAATATCCTTTGCTTTATTCCAGAGTTCGATTGCTAAACGCTTGTTATCATTCGTGATCCACTGGGATAACATCAGTGTCTGTTCAGCATTGATTTTTTTGTGCTTAATGATATTTCTTGACACAAGGCTTAATTTTACATAATCGCTTTGCTTGAAACACAACCAAGCCAACGTCAGATAATTTTCAATGAAAGGATGGCTTGATGCAAGGTCTTCTGCTTCTTTGACTGCTGATGGTAAATCACCTAATTCTTCCCTGCAAGCGATTCTGAGGCGTTTCAGTTTTGGTGAAAGCTTGGATTGTTTGAAACGATATGTATTTTCATCAAGGATTTGTTTAGCCTTATGGAAGTCTCTAACATTAAACAATGAAATTGCAGCTAATTCCACTGCTTCCTCTGTTCCGATTTGTTCGATTAACCATTTTGTTTTGTCAACAATATACTCCCAGTCATTTAATTGAGCCTTTAACCTCAGTATCTGAAAGAATATTCTCTGATCGTTTGTCTCCTTAAACTGACGCTCAGCAAAAGCAATCCTTTCTTTTGGATTTTCTTCCTCTGATCTGAATTCAGGGATAATATATTTTAGGATAATTTTTTCATCTGATGAATCAGTATTTTCAAAATAACTTTTCGCCTCTTCTTCCTTATCCTGAGCAATTAATGCTTTTACTAACCAGATTTTCCAGAGATTTGTAGCGTTTTCTTTTTTATAAATGTGCTTTTTTTCATGCAACGTTTTCTCAACATCTTCATATCTCTTTATTGTAAAGTAACAACTTAATAGTGCTGTAATGTGGTTTAA
Source organism: Candidatus Woesearchaeota archaeon (assembly GCA_964393215.1). Classification (GTDB taxonomy): domain Archaea; phylum Nanobdellota; class Nanobdellia; order SCGC-AAA011-G17; family PNOQ01; genus CAYFNK01. Next base: position 2,547 of record CAYMSW010000011.1, on the reverse strand, counting down.
GTCAGGTTTGAGTTTTATAACCTCCTCAAGGAATACTATCACATTAGAAAGATCAATCTGGAGCCTCAAGGGCAATGCCCAAAAAACTGCTAAATAATTTGGAAACTCACGGGCTAATAACTCATTGCTACATTCTTCGGCTTCTTTTTCTTTCTTGGGATTATTCGCTAAACAAGCTAAATACCAGATCTCATATTTCAGTCTTCTGATACTTTCAACAGGTTTGTTTTTTGCTAATGCGTAAAATTCCTTTTCAGCAGATTCTAAGAATCGGATACTCTGATCATCATGTTTTACAAATTCCGATTCTATTGGATCAGGATAGTCCATTTTTAGGCTAGGGATAGATGCAATTGAAATTGCTTGATAGTATTCAATGACCGAAGCAGTAAATCTGATTTCCTCATCTTCCGGTGCAAGAACTAAAACTTTTTCGATCTCAGAAGTTGCTTGATCTAATTGTTTTTTTAGTAGATATCCAATTGCTCTGAGCCGAATTGTGTTCACGTTCGAAGGTGTTTTCATTTTCCAACCTCAAGTTCATTAATGCTTAATTCTAGCTCTTCGAGTATCTCTACTCCGCCCTCGATGTCTCCCAGCTCAAAAAGCAACTCAACCTTGAATTCCAAACTTTTCCGATCAGTTTTTCCCTCCAAGTACTTTATTGATTCTGCAGGTCCAAATTTCTTGCGAGAGATCTTTGCCTTTATAAAATCATTATTAAACCTTGGATCAAGTTTCTGAGCTTCCCTAAGATTAAGTTCTGCTTTCTCTACGCCATCAAATTTATCTAATAAGCTATCTATTTCATCTCGCAGGCGTTTTGCCATATCTCGATCTGGAAATTGAAAATTTAGCTCATTTTGGCCATATTTAGGTCCACCACGTTCTATACTGCGAGTCTTAAAAGCTTCAAATTGCTTTCTTAAAAACTCAGCAACGAATTGATTACCATAAAGTTTCGACATTGATAGCAATGTTGAATGGGAAGTAGTTATAAGAGATTCTTTATTTTTATTGATCAAATGATTTATTAATTGGTTTTCAAACATAAAGACAAAAAACAACCATAAAAAAATTAATATTAATTCACCTACCTTCAGGACGATCTTGTTATTTATTGCAATATCAAGATATTGCCTACATTCAATAATCAATTGACCATAGTAGTATATTGCCATTATTGCGATTCCATAATTCGCGATAAAAATGACAACATAAATCCCTGATTCACTAACTCCAGGATATGATGCCTGAATCTGCTTTCGGAACTTGAAGAAAATTATCAATACAGGAATTAATGCTATAATTCCAATAATCGGATTATCTTTTATGATATTTATAATTGGACCCATCAAGACCTATACTGCCTAGTAAGTATTTCTATTCCACCCATCTATCCATCCCCACCATTCAACGTCCCCACAATCTCCCGAAAGCTATCCGATCCAGCTTCAATATTCTCAATAATCTCTTGTGCCAGGATATCCAGATCGGGGAGGTTGTCAAGGTTGGCAAGGTTATTGTCTTTCAGCCAGAAGATGTCGAGATTGGTTTTGGTTTCTGTGGTATGTTTTGAGTCTTGGTTTAACATATCTGTCATGTTTTATCTCAGAGGACATCCAAATGAAAAAATAGAAAGTAATTAACACACCGTTTTTCTTATCTTTTGGAATTGAAATTATATATCATATCCAGTCCACCCGGTGCATTTCAGTGAAAATACTACTGGATGGAAACAAAAACAACGCTCATTCATGTAACGAGGCATTAATTGTGAAAGAAAAATTAACCCAAAGTCATAGCTTCAGGGTAGTATACGTCGTCAAATCCATAAAAACTTGTCCAAGAATTCCTTGCATCATTTTCAGATTACTCAACCATATTATAAGCGACATCACTTGTTCTCAAAAACACGGGTGAAACAACAAAACGACCATTAAGGTCGCTTTGTTGAATGTGGGGTGATACAGGAAGAGCAGTTAAGAAAGGAGTTTCAACAGGTCATCCTTTGACCTCAATCTCGAAATATGCAGATCTCTGACTCGATTGAACAGTGTTTTCCCAACAAGTTGATCCAGATCATCGTCTGGACTCTTTTCTTTGATAATCCGTAGGAAGTCTGATTTGGTTCGTGCGATCCCTATCCCACGCTCCTTTGCCAGAGCTTGCAATTGCTTCACAGTCATCTTCGTGACATCTGGTGAACCTCCTTCTTGTGCAGGGTTAGGCTGTTCATCAGACTGAGAATTCGAACCCGATTCACCATTTGTTGCATTCTCTTCTGTTGATGAATCCTCGTCCCTACTTTCAGCCTGCCGCACTTCAGTTGTTTCCTGCCTGACAGTCACTGGAATCAAAGCAACCATCGCAAAGGATGTTGAGACCTGCTGTCCATCCTCAAGTTCGACTGTCCATCCACCACGATTTTTGGTAATTAGTTTACCAGTCTTGTCTTTGTGCTGTTTATGTGTTGCAACACATAACATGTGTTATGTTGAGATGGATGTTATGTTGAGTAATGATCCTTCAGACTACACGATTGAG
>CAYMSW010000010.1:0-20918 GCA_964393215.1 Candidatus Woesearchaeota archaeon | reverse complement strand
GACATTTTGATAATTGTTGAGAAAATAGTGATTTTATAAAGGTTACTATTGGATTTTCTTCAGTTTTGGCCCTTCTTTTGAGTCTTCTACGGAAAATCCTAGTTTAGTTATCTTTTCTCTTATTTTATCTGCTTCTTTCCAGTTCTTTTCTTTTCTTGCTTTTTCTCTTTTTTTTAGGAGAGTTTGTACTTCTTTTGGTGTTTTTGTAGCTTTTATTTTGTCTAGGTTTAGGCTGAAGATACTATCAAAGTCCAGGATTAGTTCTAATTTCTGTTTGTTTCCTAGTTTAGGATCTTTTAGAATTGTCCAGATTAATGATAGAGCTTTTGGAATGTTTAGATCATCGTTTATTGCTTTCAGGAATTGAGTTTTGTATTTCTTTGTTGTTCCTTTTGATGTTGGACTTTGTTTTAATTCTATTATTTTTTCTTTTAATTTGTTTAGTGCTCTTTGTGAGGAACTTAATGATTCTATGCTGAACTCTAATGGTTTTCTGTAGTGTGCTGTCAGTGATAGATATCTGAATGCTAGCGGTTCGAATTCTTGGTCTACTAATTGTGATATTGTATAAAGTCCACCTTTTGATTTTGAAACTTTTTCTCCCTTTGAAGTTAGCCATGCTGTGTGGAGCCAATAGTTTACGAACTTCTTTCCTGTTGCTGCTTCTGACTGTGCAATTTCGTTTTGATGATGTACTTGGATGTGTTCTTGTCCTCCTGTGTGGATGTCAAAGGTTTCTCCTAAGTATTTCATGGACATTGTTGAACATTCTAAATGCCAGCCAGGATATCCTACACCCCAAGGAGATTTCCATTCCTGTTGTCTTTCTCCAGGTTTGGTTGAGAATTTCCAGAGAGCGAAGTCTGTTGGGTTTTTCTTTTCTTTCATAGAAACTCTTTTTCCAGCTTTTTGTTCTTTTGTTTTTGAAAATTTTCCATAGTTTTTGAATTTTGAACTGTCGTAGTAGACTCCATCAGAAGTTTTGTATGTGAACCCTTTCTTTTCTAATTTTTTTATTAGGTTGATTTGTTCTTTGATGTGTATTGTTGCCTTTGCCCAAATTGTTGGATCCTGTATGTTTAATCTTTTGAAATCTTCTTTGAAAACTTTTAGATAATAATTTGATATTTCTTTTGCTGTTTTTCCTTCTTTCTTTGCAGTTTTTTCTATCTTGTCTTCTCCTTCGTCTTCATCTGAAGTTAGGTGTCCGACATCTGTAACATTCATTACATGTTTTACTTTTAGATTATTGTATGTTAATGCTTTTTTTAGTAAGTCTACGAAAATGTATGTTCTTAGATTTCCAATATGTTGATACCAGTAGACTGTTGGTCCACAAGAGTAGAGCCCTACGTTTCCTTTCTTTATTGGAGTGAAGGTTTCTTTTTTTCTTGTTAATGTGTTATACAGCTTAATTGGCATGAACATAAATTAAAGAAAGAAGTTTATAAATTTATTTGACTTCAATTATGATTGCTTCACTTTCGAAGGCACTGAATTGACCATCAGGGGTATCTGAAACCTTAGCTACTAATGTAAATGAATGTATTTCTGATCCTTCTTCTTTAGGTACTCTTATTCCCAGTGGAAGTCCTTTCTTTTCTCCTGCGTTAATTAATGTTGCCTGTGGTAAAAGGAACCAGTTTGATTTCTCTTCTGGGATTACACCTAAAGTGAAGTATAATTTTCCATCTCCATTTGTATCGTACTGATCGTCTTCTACTGACCATCTTATTCCTGTGTAAATTTCAGAATAATCTCCTGCCTTTGCTTCAAAACTAAATCCTGCGATATAGAATTTGTCTCCTGAAGGCATATCTTCTTGGATTGTTTGTTGTGCTTTTGCGAAGGATTGTTGTGTTAGATCTTCAATTTGAGAGAATAAACCTGTTACCCAAGCAATTCCTAAACCCAGAAGCATGACACCAAGAACTATAACTATAATTGTGGTCATAGAAAGTTCAATCGCACCTCTTTTGGATTTCATAGTTATGTTTTGGTTGTAATTGTTTTTAAATGTTTTGTTATGGAATCAAGTTGTTTTCGTACCAGAGTAGGGCAGGTTCGGAGGGGAAAAAATTGGCTATTATTATGTCTATGTCTCCATCGTTATCTAAGTCTTCTGCATGGAGTCTGTATGAAAAGCAGGGTTTGGTTGTAATTGGGTATTCTGTGAATGATTCTCCATTATTTTGTAGCCAAGAGAGAGAATCTGTGTTGTTTTTTGCAAGAATTATATCTTGATCACCATCTAAATCTAAATCTCCAGAGTGAATTTGTCCTCCTCGATTCCATATTTCGACTTCGGTAAAAATTGTTGCATCGTTTCTGAAGCAGTATATTCCATTTTTTTCTTCATTGTGGCTAGTACATAGTATGTCCTGGTCCCCATCCCCTTCTAAGTCAGATATATGAATTAGGTTGGCTTCTGCATTAATTAAATGTTCAAGGAAACTCCCTTCGCTGTACTCGTACCAGTATAATGGGTCTGCACCAATTATGTCCTGGTCCCCATCGTTATCTATATCTGTGGATTGCAATGTCTGATGAAATCTATTAGTTATAGGTGTTTCGATAAAATTGTTATCAATATTTTCGTACCAAATTAACCTCGTTGGAGAATATGGTGAGCCGATTATATCTTGATCACCATCTCCATCCACGTTCGAGCATAGTAGTTCCCACGGCATAGGGGATTGATTTTCATTTGTGATTGTGTGTTCAGTGAATTGATTTTCATTTGTATTTTCGAACCATGCTAAATATCTTGTAAAGCCAGGCATGCAGGTGGTTGTTATGTCTGTATCTCCATCACCGTCTAAATCAGCATGACCTAATCCAATTGCTCTTTCTAGATCTGCTAGGCGGTGTTCTGTGAAGCTATTTCCTTGGTTGTTTTCCATCCAGATTACTCCACTTGTAGATGAGCTTGGCCAGTCAATTGCTAAGATATCCATATATCCATCGTTGTTTATGTCTGTTGTTTGTAGATTACTGAAACCTCCACGTTCAGTCCATATTTGGTGCTCAGTGAATTCTATTTCAGAGGGTTCTCCAGAAGATATTAGAAAGTCTAAACCAGTTTGGTTAGTGTTTATACCACTACTTTGCCATCCTTGGTCTCCATAAGGAAATTGTGTATCATCAAATAGAGTAAGGTCTAGTGTATATGCTCCTGGTTCTAAATCTGTTAAAGATAATTGTGTATTTGTTGTTTCCCCGCTTAAGACTAAATCTGAACCTCTTAGCAAAGAATATTCTAGATTGAAATCTGAATTTTGAGTTGGTCCCCTACAAGGGATAGTATGATCTTCAAAGTAGTTTCCTTCATTTTCTGGATCAAAAGGGTATGTTGTTTCATCAGTTCCACTCCAGGACAAATTGACTTCAGTTTCACCAACTTCAAAAGAATCTATGTTTAGAGTTGGTTGGTTACTTATGAATGAGAAAGATCCTCCAACACCCCATTGTAGGTCGTACATATCGTGATTGTTATTCATTAACATATCCTCCATGGATTCGTATCCCTGTAAGTTTGCGAAGAAATCTCCGGCAAATTCCCAGACAAAGTCATCTCCAAAAAGAAAAGTAAAAATACCCCCTACCATTTGATATGCAAACCCGCTAGTTTCTCCATCTATTGTTCCTAGATAATATTCACAGTTTAAATCATCAGTAAATCTTGCTTTTGGGTCGCTAGCCGAGTTTAAGCTTCCTTCGGTTAATCTATCTTGAAGGAAATAATAAAGGGCAGAAGTTTCGTCCCCATTAAATTGTTTTATTCTGAATTCACTTTCCAATGTTAGAGTATCTGATTCTAAGTTTGTTGAAAATCTTTGATAAGGTAAATATGTTCCGGAACTGTCTTCTGCTGATAAGGCATTATAATTTGTGCCGGTTGTTAGGCTTACAGTTAGATTGGGAATTGGTTCGTTATCTTCATTAACAAATGTTAGAGTGTCATCATAGAAAATAGTTTGTCCGTATTCATTTGTTGATCCTTCTATTACGTCTGTTTCTCCGTTATTGTCTGGACTAGTCGGTCCATTGTCATTTGAACAAGAATTGAATGCCAGTCCAATTCCAAGCGTTCCAAGTGCCAAAATTCTTTCTAATTTCATAAAAGTTGGTACTAAAAATAGTCTTTTAAACGTTACTTTTTGAGCAGAAATGTGGGGCGAGAGGGATTTGAACCCTCGACACCTAGATCTTCAGTCTAGTGCTCTCCCAGGCTGAGCTACCGCCCCGTGATGTTTTGGTGGAGTTATCTTGGTTTTTAAGTATTTTGATTAGAAAGTTTTAAATAAATTCTTTAGAGGTCTAAGCTTATGAATTTGCCCAAAAAATATGATTTTAAGGATTCTGAGAATAAATGGAAAAAGTATTGGGAGAAGAATAAGATTTACAAGTTTAGTCTAAAAAATAAAGGTAAGATTTATTCTGTAGATACTCCTCCACCAACAGTTTCTGGGGAGATGCATATTGGACATGCTTTATCCTATTCTCAAGAAGATTTTGTTGTAAGATTTCAAAGAATGAATGGAAAGAATGTTTTCTATCCTTTTGGTACGGATGATAATGGATTGCCAACTGAGAGATTGGTTGAGAGATTAAAGAAAGTTAAGTCTGTTAATATGAAGAAGAATGAATTTGTTAAGTTATGTCAGAAAACTGTTAAGGAGATATTACCCAAGTTTGTTCAAGATTGGAAAGATATTGGAATGAGTTGTGATTTTGATACTACTTATTCAACTATAGATGATCATAGTATTAAAACTGCTCAGAAATCTTTTATTGAATTGTATAACAAGAAGTTAGTTTCTAGGAAAAGTTCTCCAACAATGTGGTGTGTAAATTGTCAAACTGCAATTGCTCAAGCAGAATTAGAAGATAGGAGTTTTAGTTCTACTTTTAATGATATTAAATTTGATGTAGAAGGTAAGGAATTAATTATTTCTACAACAAGACCAGAATTGATTCCTGCGTGTGTTTGCATTTATGTTCATCCAGATGATAAAAGGTATAAGAAAATAGTTGGGAAGAAAGCCAAAGTTCCTCTGTTTGGATATACAGTACCTATTTTTGCTGATAAATCTGCTGAGCCAGAGAAGGGTTCTGGTGCAATGATGGTTTGTAGTTATGGTGATAGATATGATGTTGAAGCAATAACTAAGAGAAAGCTGGATCCAAGAATTGTTTTCACTAAAGATGGGAAGTTGAGCGAGTTGGGTGGAAAGTATGAAGGTTTGACTATAAAAGAAGCAAGGAAGAAAATTTTGGAAGATTTGGATAAGAAAAAATTGTTGGTCAATAAAGAAAACATAGAGCACATGGTTAATGTTCATGACAAGTGTGGAACTGAAATCGAGTTTTTGAATTGCGAGCAGTGGTTCATTGATGTTCTGAAGAATAAAACTAGGTTGATCAAAGCCGCTAATGATATTAATTGGCATCCGAAGTTTATGAAAGCAAGATATGTTAATTGGGTTAAAAATTTAGAGTGGGATTGGAATATTTCTAGGCAGAGACATTACGGGGTTCCATTTCCCGTTTGGTATTGTAAGAAATGTGGTGAAGCTGTAGTTGCTGATGAAAAACAATTGCCGGTTTATCCATCTAATACAAAACCCAAAGTTAAATGTAAGTGTGGCTCAAATTCTTTTGTTGCTGAGAAAGATGTTATGGATACTTGGGCAACTTCTTCGTGTACTCCACAGATAGTATTGGATTGGATAAAGGAGAAGAAGGGAACTTACAAGGATGTTGATTTTGGTAAGATGTATCCGATGAGTATGAGACCGCAAGCACACGATATAATTAGAACTTGGGCATTCTATACAATTGTAAAGGGAGTTTATCATGAAAGAAAAGTTCCTTGGAAAGATATTGTTATCTCTGGTTTTGTTTTGGATCCTTCTAGAATGAAGATGAGCAAGAGCAAAGGAAATGTTGTTCACCCGCAGGATGTAATGGATAAGTATGGTGCAGATGCTATGAGGTATTGGGCTTCGGGTTCGGGATTGGGTAATGATTTTGCTTACAGGGAAGACGATATTTTGACTGGAGTGAAAACTGTTACTAAGTTATGGAACGCTTCTAAGTTTGCTCTTATGCATTTGGAAGACTTTGATGGGAAGAAAGTAAAGTTGACTGAGTTGGATAAAGGAATAATTTCTAAATTCAATTCTATTGTTAAGGAAAATACTGCTGCGTTTGAGAATTATGAATATGCCAAATCTAAATTGATGGTTGATGTTTTCTTTTGGAATATGTTCTGTGATAATTATTTGGAAATTGTTAAAGATAGATTGTATAATCCTAATAAGAGAGGAAAAGATGCTAGAAGAAGTGCGCAGTTTACTTTGAGTTATTTGTTGAACGGAATTTTGAAGATGTTTGCTCCGATTATGCCTTTCATTACTGAAGAGATTTATCAATTGTATTTTGCTAAAAGAGAGAAGGTTAAGAGTATTCATGTTTCTTCTTGGCCAAAGTATGATTCTAAGTTGAATGACAAGGGTGCTGAGAAAGTTTTTGATAATTTTGTTAACGTTCTGAATAATGTAAGGCAGTTAAAGGCTAAAGCAAACAAATCATTAAAAGAAGAAGTAGGTTTAACTTTGAAAAGAGATGCTTATGGAATGTTGTTGAGCAGCATGGATGATTTGAAAGCTGTTACTAATGCAAGAGAAGTTAAGAAGGGAAATAAATTTGATGTAGAATGGTAGATGTGAAAAAAAGAAGAGAGTTGAGGAAGTTTGTTGAGCAATTGGCTAGTTATAGGGGAAGACATACTGAATTAGTTTCTGTTTACATTCCTGCTGGTTATGAATTAGTTAAGATAATTAATCATTTGAAAGAGGAGCAAGGTACTGCATCTAATATTAAAGATAAGAGGACACGTACAAACGTTATCGATTCTTTGGAGAAGATGATTAGACATTTGAGGTTGTTCAAGAAAACCCCTGAGAATGGTTTGGCTGTTTTTTCTGGAAATGTTAGTGAAAAAGAAAGTCAAGTTAAGTTGGAAGTTTTTAGTGTCGAGCCACCAGAGCCAATCAATATGAGATTGTATAGATGTGATCAAAGTTTTGTTGTTGATTTGTTAAGAGATATGGTTGTTCAAAAGGAAACTTATGGTTTATTGGTTGTTGATAGGAGAGAAGGAACTGTTGGTTTGCTTCGAGGTTCTAGCGTTGTTGAGATTGCGAATCACACTTCAGATGTTCCAGGTAAAACTACAAAAGGGGGGCAAAGTCAGCAGAGGTATGCTAGATTGAGAGAGGAAGCGGCCCATAATTTTTTCAAGAGAATTGCAGAAACTGCTAACAAGGAATTTGCAGACAAGGATATCAAAGGAATAATAGTTGGTGGTCCGGGTCCAAGTAAGGAAGATTTTTTGAACGGAGATTATTTGCAAACTAGAATTAAAGAGAAAGTTCTTGGTATGAAGGATTTGAGTTATACTGGTGCTTTTGGTTTGAATGAGTTAGTTGATAAGAGTCATGATTTGTTGGCAAATGAAGAAGTAGTTGAAGAAAAGAAAATAATTGATAAGTTCTTTTATGCGCTTTCTACTAAAGGTGGAGGAAAGGCTGCTTACAAAAAGGCTGAAGTTTTAGATGCTTTGAAACGTGGAGCTGTTGAAGTTTTAATTCTTAGTGAGGATTTAGAAGACAAAGAGATGGAAGATCTTGAAGATAAGGCTGAGGCAATTGGCGCTAAAGTTAAAGTTGTTTCTTCAGATACTACTGAAGGTAGACAGATAAGAGATTTCGGTGGCGTTGTTGCTATTCTTAGGTATAAGGTTTAGTTAGGAAAGACATATATATCTTAAATTCTCTACTTTTTTGAGGTGGTTATATTTATGGAAAAAAAACATTCTTATATTGCAATAGCTGTTGTGGTTGTTTTGGCTGTTGTTGGGTTCATATTTTTTGGTGATGAATTGAGTGGGCCTAGATATGCTAGTGCTTTCGGTTCATGTGGAGGGCAGTGTAGTGCCGGTAATTTAATGGGTGATTCTTGTCAGACTGATTGTAGCAAGGATGAGCGCCCCCACTGTACTGATGATCCAGTTAATTGTGTTTGTGTTAAGTGTACTGATGTTCCTTCTGAAAATTATGCTGTATCAACTAATTGTATGGGTGGAAGATGTACCGGTGATGGTTGTGATGCTGATTGTAAGAGGGGCGAGATAGCATATTGTCATGAGGATATTTGTGTGTGTATTAAGTGTTCTGTTGAAGGGACAAATAATAAATAATTAAATTCTTTTTTCCTTTATTTTTTTCTTATATCTAATTCGTTTTGTAGAATAACTACTGATTGTGATGCGAAGTAAGTTTCTGGTCCTATTGAAATTTTCTTAGCTGTTTTCTTTAATCTCTTTAATTCATTTTTTGGTAGACCATCATGATCTCCTAGAAGGAACACTGAATTCTTTGGAATCTTTTCCTTTCTAATATTTTCTCCTTTTTTGTCTAAGATGAAAATTTGTTTACCTTCTTCTTGTAAATCCCCTATTAAGTTTAGTAATGATTTCTTTTCTACTGATGTTGATGGGAAAGGATGTGTTTTTCTTCCTTTTTTATGTTTGAATAAAATTATTTTAATTAGTCCTGCGATATCTTTTTTTGATAAAATCTCTTTTAATTTTTCTGAGCTTTCTAATTCGATGTGTTTTGGTGCATCTGGAGGACCGTTGAAAACCAAATGTAACTTTACGTTAGGCCTTATTTTTTTAGAAACGAAAAGAGAAGCGATAATTGTGTGTAGAACTATATCCATTCTACCGGCTTTCATCAAGTCCTTGAAATTTCCCGATGTTCTTGCGGTTTTTGAAAAATAAATGAATTCTCTCATGGTAAATAGCCTTCTCTAAAGGTTTATTATCTTTTTGATAATCTTTATAAATTGATAAGTGATTTTTGTATGTTATGGCTGAGCACAGAGATAAGGTTGAAGCAGTACTTTTTACTACAGGCAGATATCTTAATTTGGAAGAGATTGGAAGGATGTGTGGGATAGGTAGTCCTGGAGCTATAAGGCAGATGTTGGATGAATTGAAGGATGAATATGATAAAAGAGAGACTGCCTTGGAAATAATTAAGGATGAAAAGAATAGGTGGAAGCTAAATATCAAGAAAGACTATTTGTATCTTACTGAGAAGTTGTTGAGCGATGCCGAGTTGGATAAGCCTACACAGGAAACTTTAGCCATGGTTGCTTATAGACAGCCAGCAGTTCAATCAGATGTTATTAACATTAGAGGAAATAAAGCTTATGATCATATTAGGAAATTGAAAGAAGAGGGATTTGTTGTTTCTGAGAAATTTGGAAGAACGAAACTTTTGAAACTAACTCAGAAATTTTATGATTACTTTGATGTTGTTGAAGATGAATTGAAGGAGAAACTTGCTCCAGGTGAGGCATAGTGGAGTTTTTGACTTACGTTTACTTATTTTTTATTGCAGTTTCTTTGTATATGTCTTCTTTGTTTTTGATTTTATTTTTTAAGAACAGGGCTGTTTTGGATGAACCAAGAAAGGCAACTAGATTTCCAACTCTGAGTGTTTTAATTCCCGCCTGGAATGAGGGGGAGACTATAGCCGATACGATTCAAGCTGTGTTGGATTCTGATTATCCAATGGATAAAGTTGAGATAATTGCAATCAATGATGGAAGTACAGATAATACTTTAGCTGAGATGAATAAATTTAAAGATAAGATAAGAATTTTTGATAAACCTAATTCTGGAAAAGCAGATTCTATGAACCAAGCAATAAAACTTGCAAAGAATGAATATCTTGTTGTTATTGATGCAGACTCTTATCCTGTAAAAAATGCAATAAGAGATATGGTTGCTTATTTGGAAGAGAAAGATGTTGTTGCTGTTACTTCTGCTATTTTGGTTAAGAACAGAAAGAAATTAATTGAAAAGATGCAGGCGATTGAATATGCAGTTATTGCATGGGGCAGAAAGTTGCTGCAGTATATTGAAGGCATTTATGTTGCTCCAGGTCCGTTGAGTATCTATCACAAAGACTCTTTCGTTAGTTATGGTGGATTTGATACAAATAATTTAACTGAAGATATTGAAGCGACTTGGAAAATATTAAGTCATAATAAGAAAGTTAGAATTGATTTGAGGGCCAAAGTCTATACAACAGTTCCTTCGAAATTTAGAATATGGTGGAAGCAGAGGTTGAGATGGAATCTTGGTGGTTTCCAAACGATGTGGAAGTATAGAAAATTATTTTTTAATCCTAGTTATGGTATGATGGGTTTGTTTGTTGTTCCGTTCTTTATTTTTACTTTCTTTTTGAGTTTGCTTGGTTTTTTAGTTTTTATTTTTGTTATGGCTAGAAACTTGACAAAGGTTTATTTGTTGAATTTTTATACTGGTCAAGCGGAAACTGAATTTTTGAGGCTGGAATATTTGAATCTCAATCCTAATGTGTTTGCATTCTTTGCAGTGATTTTAGTACTCTTAGGAATATCGTATTTAATTTTTTCTCAGAGGTATATTGAGAAGACAAAGATCTTGCCTAGAAGTTATCCCATTTATGCGATATATTTATTAATATATTTGACATTGTATCCTTTAATACTGATTCATACTCTTTATAGGATGATAAGTGGAAAGAAATTAAGATGGTAATGGAGACTAAACCTCAGAAAGATGTTTTTTGGAAGGCTTTAATATTTACGGTATTCATTTTTCTACTTGGAGTTGCTATGGGGTATGTTTTGGAAGAGAAGAGGTTGAACAATGTTCAGGAGGAGTTTGAGCAATTAGTTATTGATTGGGGGGACGTGAGAACTCAGGCAGCATATTACCAGACTCTTGGAGATGATCCAGAAACCTGTGAAAGGGCTGTTGATGAGAATCTTAATTTTGGAGATAGAATTTATTATTCTGGTTTGAGGTTAGAAGAATATGAGGAATCGAATAAGTTGACTGATAGGTTGCAGTTCGAGAAGAAGAAGCATAATATGTTGAGAACTGAGTTTTATATTAATAGTTTAGTTTTAAGAGAGAGGTGTAATGCCCAGTATGATATTGTTGTTTATTTCTATCAAGATAATGCCGCAGACTTTGATTTGGACTTGAATGCAAGGCAGAATGTACTTTCAATTATTCTTGGTGATTTGAAGGAAGAAAAGGGACCTGAGTTGGTTTTGATTCCTTTGGCTGCAAATATGGATATTTCTGTAGTAAATGTGTTGTTAGGCACATATGGAATTGAGGAGTTTCCGTCGCTATTGTTGTTATCAGACACCGGATATGAGGTTTTAACTGGTGTTCAGAGCATGGAAGATATCGAACCCCTATTGAGTCCTTTCCAACCATAATCTTTTTATTTTTCTCCTTACTTCCTTATTCTATGAGAGGAATATGTGATATGTGTGGAAAAGAGGGGGATCTCGTTGATGCTATTGTTGAAGGCGCAGTTATGAATGTTTGTTTGGGGTGCTCTGATCATGGTAGCGTTATAACGATAAATCAACCTGTTGTAGATAAAAAGATGACTATGATAAAGGAAGATGAGTCTGTTGATGCTATAGATATTGTTGTTGAAGATTATTCTGACAAGATAAAAAAGGCCAGGGAGAAAAAAGGAATTACTCAAGAAGAACTTGCTAAATCTATAGCTGAGAAGGAATCTGTTGTTCATCAATTAGAGTCTGCCAAGTTAAAACCTAATTTTAAATTGGCCAATAAACTAGAAGTATTTCTAAATATTACTCTGATTGATAAAGTAGAGACTAAGCTGAAAAAGGACAAGAATGTCAATTTTAAGGACTCTACTGTAACTATAGGCGATTTAATAACCAAAGATTAGGCTACCGAAAGGTTTAAAAGAATTTATCCTTCCTTTTTCACGCAAATGGAGCTTAGAATTGTAGAGGAAGGGAAGGATTTTGTTAAGCTTGAGTTGGTTGGTGAAGGCCATACTTTGGCTAATGCTTTGAAGAACGAGCTAGAGAACGATTCTCATGTCAAAGTTGCAGGGTATACTAAAGAGCATCCGTTAGTGAGCAATCCGATTTTGATGGTTAAAACGGATGGAAAAGAGACGCCAAATAAGGCTATAGAGGCCTGTGTTGATAGGCTGAAGAAGAAGAATTCTGCGTTTCTTGCTCAAATTAAGAAGCTAAAATGAATGCTTTGAAAAAATTCTGGAACTTTATTTGGAAGAGCGATACGCCTGCGAGTTGGATAGTTTCTATTCTTTTAGCATTTATTCTTGTCAAATTTATTGTTTATCCCGGAATTGGATTTTTAATGGGAACTACCCATCCAATAGTTGCCGTTGTTTCATGGAGTATGGAGCATGAAGGTGGCTTTGATAATTGGTGGGAAACTCATGGGGATTGGTATGAACAGAATGGAATTAGTTTAGAGGATTTTAAGAAATTTAAGCTAAAAAATGGGTTTAATCAAGGAGACATAATGTTTGTTTTAGGGAAACAATCACAAGATATAAATATTGGAGATGTACTAATCTTCAAATCAACTACAAATTATCCTGTGATACACAGGATTGTTGATAAATGGGAGCAGGACGGAGAGATATTTTTCAAAACAAAGGGAGATAATAACTCAGATAGTTTTGCTCAATTGAATGAAAAAGAGATTTCAAGTGATCGTGTCGTTGGTGTGGCTACGTTGAGGGTACCGTATTTGGGCTGGATAAAGATATTATTCAATAAAGTTGTTGGGGGGTTTGTTTAAATGAAAGCTGATTTGTTTTGTCAAAAGTGTGGGAGTATAATGTTAATAGATCGTGATTCTAAGAAGTTGAAATGTGGAAATTGTGGTTATAATCCAAGGAAGAAAGCTGGAAACGTTGTTTTTAAAGATAAAGTTGATTTGAGCAAGAATCAAGAAATTGAAGTTCAGGGTAAAAAGGTAGAGACTTTGCCTAAGGTTAAAGAAGATTGCAGCAAGTGTGGTGGAAATAGTGCATACTACTGGACCTTACAGACTAGAGCCTCTGATGAGTCTGAGACTAGGTTTTTTGAATGTGTTAAATGTAGACACAGGTGGAGGTCTAACGACTAATTATCTGCTTTAGAATAGCAATTGTTAAAAGCTATATCTCTTTTCTCTTTTTTATGAAATTAGTTCTGTCTGAGCCAAGATTTTTGAAGGAGAGCGTGAATATTCTTTCTGAGTTAGTTAACGATGTTAGAATAAAATTGGATGCTGATAAATTAGAAATTGTTGCTATGGATCCTGCCAATGTTGCGATGATTGTTTTTAGATTGTTGAACAGTGCTTTTGCTGAGTATGATGTGAAAGGTGTTGAAGTTATTTCTGTGAATTTGGAATCACTTAAGCAAGTTTTAGGTAGGGCAAAACCAAATGATAATATTGTTTTGGAGCTTGATGAGGAAAAGAATAGGTTGAAAATTGGTTTGAGAGGGGAGTCTAAAAGAAATTTTAATTTGGGGTTGATTGATATTCATGAAAAAGATCAGAATGTTCCTGAGTTAGATTTTAATGGTTCTGTTGAAATGAGTAGTGTTGTGTTTGGCGAAGCTGTTGAAGATATGGATATAGTTGCAGATACAGTTTCTTTGTCAACCGATGGTAATGCTTTTTTGGTTGAAGCTGCAGGAAATACACATGATGCTAAAGTTTCTTTTAACAAAAGTGATAGTATTGCTATTAATTTAGGTGGGGAGAAAGAGGAAGTTAAGTCAAAGTACTCAATTGTTTATTTGAAAAAGATTTTGAAGGGTGGAAAGTTGGCTGACAAGGTTTCTTTGAAGATAGGTCAAGATTATCCTTTGCAAGTTGAGTACAAAGTTACAGATAAGCTACATTTTAGAACACTTTTGGCTCCAAGAGTAAGTAATGATTAACGAAACTTTTATAAGTTTAGAAAGGAATTTGTTTGCTATGTTTAATAAAAGAGGTCAAGTAACTGTTTTTGTAATCTTAGGAATAATTCTTGTTGCAGTTGTAGGTTTTCTTTTGTATATGAGTGGAGCTTTTTCTCGGCTTGATATTGGTGGAGAGGGTGGTGAATTATTTGTTGGCTCTCAAGTTGAACCGATAAGAGAGAAAGTTAGGGATTGTGTTTCCACTGGTTTAAGTGATAGCATTCCGCACTTGTTAGCCTTTGCAGGTTACTTTGAGTTGAATGAAGCGCATGCGTATAGATACCAAGGTGTTTGGATTAATAAGTTGGTAACTGTGGAAGGTGATGAGAAAATTAATAGGGCCAGATTAAGGGGCGCTATTGAAGATGACTTGGCTGATGTTGTTCTATCTTCTTTGGAAGAATGTGACTTTTCCAGTTTTGAAAATGCAGGCGTTTCTTTGTCTTTCGATGAACCAAGTGTTTCTGTTAGTGTGTTAGATGATACGATAAGATCTTCTGTTAGTTTTCCTATTGACATTGGTTCTGGAGATGGAGAAGCAATAGTCTCAGATTATGTTGTTTTTTATCCTACTGAATTTGGAAAACTTTATGACTCTGTGTTGTTAGTTGCAAATAGTGAAGTAGTTGATGGTGAATTTGATACTACTGAGTACAATATAGATCCTTCAAGAGGAGTTGAAATTTTTTCAGATCATGTTGATTATCCTGATAATTTGGTTTATTGGGTTGTTGGGGAGGAGTCGAGAATTTATTTCGCTATTGGAAGATGAAAAAGGTAAAAGCCTTGGGAATGGTATTCATTATGATGTTTGCTTTCTTTAATTTTATCTCTTTTGTTGAAGCTGACGAGGTAGAAGGATCTGTTTGTTGCGAAAGCGATGGAGATTCTTTTTGTGTAACTACTCCAGATCCAAATCAATGTAGTTCGGATTTTAGTGAAGAGTTAGGAAGAAATTTTGGATTCAATCAATTTTCTTGTTCTCAAACTGATTTATGTCAGCCCGTGTGTTGTGTTGATGACACCGGTGTTTGTTCTGCAGGAATGACCAGGATTCAATGTTTGGCTCAAGGAGGAGTTCCAAGAGAAGATGATCCTACATGTGGAGCTCTTAGTGATTGTTCTATTGGGTCTTGTGTTATAAGGAATCAATGTTTTAGCGGAATTACTGCTTTGGAATGTAGGCTTCAGGCCGAGGCACTTGGATTGGATTATGATTTTAGTACAGAGTGGCAAACTGTCAACGAATGTTATTTACATATGACAGATACTGAGGGCTGTTGTGTTTCTGCAGACTCTTGTACAAGAACAACTGCTTCTGCGTGTTCAGGAGATTTTAATCCGGGTTTGTTGTGTAGTAATAATGAATTTGTAGGTCAGTGTGAAAATAGGAAGGAAGATTACAAGAGTTGTGGTCCCGGTGGGGAAGATGTATTTTGGTACGATTCGGAAGACCAGTTAGAGAATATGGTTGGAGTTGTTTATGATGGAACTATTCAAACTGGAAGCCCCAATGTTATTGGTAATTGTGATTATATAAATGATGGAACTGTTTGTGGGAGAACTGGAGGAGAATATCAGTGTGTCGATGTTAATTGCGATGTGGGAGATATTTTTGAAATTGAAGAGTATTATCCTTTGACTGGAGAAAGTGTTCCTGTGGAGATAAAAATGACTGCTGAGCATTTGGATGGTGTGAATACTAGAATGAATGGGGAATCTTGGTGTTCTTTATCTTATCTTAGTGGAGGAAGTATTGAGAGGTTTGTTGATTGGTATCATGAAAGGAATTCTCCTGGAGCAAGGCATTATGTTTATTCCTGTGTACTTGGTGAGATTCATGTTGATAGCTGTGATGTTTTAAGAGAAAGTGTTTGTGTTCAGCAGGATGGAGACACAAGTACCGCTCAATGTGTTGAGAATGAGGCTTGGTCATGTGTTGGAATGAGTGAAGGTACTTGTAATAATAATGATCTGTTTTGTGTGTTAAATACTGCTGGTAAGAATGAGTGTTGGCCTAAACCAATTTATGCTATGGCTGCTGGAAATTCTAGGTGTGGTAAATGTGGTGATGGTTGGAATAATATTTGTGATGATAACGAGTGCTGGAGTTTTGGTGACTGTGGTTTCGATGGTGGTCTTGAGTGGTGGCAAGGTGCTCTTTGGGGTGCAGGAATTGGAGCGTTCGCTGCATGGGGTGCACCGTATGTCGGAGGTCTAATTGGTAAGTTGGGAGGAGTAGGAAGTTTCTTTGGGACAGCAGGGAAGTATGCCTTAAGTTATGGTCTTTACTATCCTCTTAAATGGTTGTTTACGGGAACTTGGGGTGCTGATGAGCAGACTGGAGAGGATACCTCGGATCCCGTGGAAGAAGATGGTGGGGATGATATACCTATTGTATCAGATGGGAGTCAAGAAATATTATGAATAAAAGACTGAGAAATGGACTTAGTATTATGGTTTTTGTAGTTCTTTTTATCTTTGTTGTTAATTCTGCAGGAGTTCCTTCTTTTATTAGTAAGAATAGTTTTGAATTGAGTGCAGGTGCAATTGGTGTTGGAATTGGTGGATTCTTTGGTCCGGTTGGTGCTGCAGCAGGTGGTGCTGTTGGTTTGATTGTAGGTTCGGTAGATGAAGTTGAAGCATGGGTGATTGTTGTGGCCGGGGTTGCTGGAGCTATTTTTGGAGGTATTGCTGCTGCAGGAGGCTCTTGTGGAGATTATAGTCCGCCGACTAGTGGATATGATTGTGAGATTTGTAATGATGAAACTTATTTTGATAAATGTACTGAGTATAGGTGTAAGGCAATAGGTTCTTTGTGTGAATATGAGGAGAACAACGGTAGGGGTGTTTGTTATAAAAAAGAGTGTGAAGATGTCGATGCTCCTGAAGTAGTTAATTGTGAAGCAATAGTTTTGGATGATGGTTCAAGAATACAAACTCAGCATACTAGCAATGGATGTGTTTTGTTGGATCCAATAGAAGAATTTTCTACAGTTGCATTTAAGATAGATACAGATCAGTTTAGTAATTGTAAAATTTCTGCTACAATTGGTGTTGACTTTGATGATGATGAAAATAATATTTGGCTTGGTGGTGATACAAACTATAATAGAGACCATTACTTTACATTTACTTTGGGTGATATTGATGAAGAGTTTTTGAATTATTGTGAGAATCAGGGAACTTGTAATTTTTATATAAGGTGCGGAAATAATTGTGGTTATAATATGAACTACGATTATGCTTTGAGTTTTGATTTTATTTCTGCTCCAGATATTCAGCCTCCAGTTATTTTAGGTACCATTGTTGAGAGCGGTTCTTTTGTTCAGGCTGGTTTAACTGAAATTGAGTTTTCCATGAGTGTTTTTGACTTTACCGGCGTTGAAGGATGTAGATGGAGTACAGATGAGTTTGAAGAGTATGAAGACATGGCCAATGAGTTTGTTTGTGAACTTGATGATAACAATGGAAATTATCAGTGTGATACTGTGCTTACGGGTTTGGAAGAAGGAGAAGATAGCACTTTCTACTTTAGTTGTATGGATACTACTGAAGATCAAAATGTTTTAGTACCAAGTTATGAATTTATGTTGACTGGTTCAACACCATTGGAAATTACAAATATTGATGCACCAACTGGAACTTATTTAGGTGCAGAAGCAACTTTAACTGTCACGACAAATAGGGCTGCAACTTGTTCTTATGTCTACAACGGAGAAGAGGATGAGTTTGATGATACAGGTACTGAAGTGAGTACTCATTTGTTTGAGTTTAATGAAACTGAAGATGTATCTATACAAGTTAGCTGTTATGATGAGTATGGTAATTTTGATGAGGAGACTATAGAGTTTAGTGTTGACGCTGGACCTCCAAGGTTGTTGAGAATTTATACCAGGGGAAATGCTTTGTACTTCTATTTGAGTAAACCAGCAGAGTGTAGATTTTCGAATGATGATCCCGGATTTGACTTTGTAGATGGAACTGCTACGGTTTCTAGCGGAGATGGCAGAGAGCATCAAACTGTTTTGGACTCTGATGTTTACTATACCAAATGTAGGGATATTCTTGAACAAGAAATAACATTTACGATCTATCCATAAAAATGAAGAAGGGACAAGTTATTGGGCAACCGTTTGTTTATATTTTTGCGATCATTGTGATTGCACTAATTCTTTTCTTTGGTTTTAGAATGGTTAATAATTTGATTGATTTTGAAAAAGATGTTGACTATGCAGATTTTTTAAATAATTTTGATAATGAAATAAATGTTGTTTATGCGGAATCTTTTGGAAGTACAAAATCATTAGAAAATTTGAGAGTTCCTGATGAAGCTACTGAGATATGTTTTGTTGTTGAGAATGAGAATTATGTTGAAAGTTTAGAACCAGAAGATGAAATACTGATTGCATATTTAGATGAAAAGTTTAATTCTCCTGGTGTTGAAGAAAATGTTTTCGTTGGTGGAAAATATGAGGGAAGAAGTTTTGAGAAATTATATGTTGAACAGGATTTCTGTGTTGAAAGTTTTGAAGGTGTTGTTTTAGAGAAACGTGCAACTGATGTAAAGATATTTAAACAGTAATAATAAAATTAATGTTATGGGAAAAAGAGGGCAAGGTATGCAGTTTAATTGGATATTTGTTGTTATTGCTGGTGCTATAATTCTTTCAATCTTTGCTGGCTTTGCAGTTAAATATATGGATCTTAGAGAATCAAGAAATGATGCTGAGATTGCAAGAGGTTTAGATCAGATTTTTTTAAGTTCTAAATCAACTGCTCAGTATAAGACCTTTGACATTGGTAGAAGTTTTGATATTAATTTTTTGTGTGATCAATTTGTTATTAATAAGAATCATAGACAGGAATATGATTATGTTATTTTTGGTGATGATGCCGAGAATGCCCGGGAATTAATTATTTGGAGCAGGGAATTTAAACATCCGTTTAGAGTTGATAATATTGTTTATGTTTTTGATCCAAGGAAAACTGTTGCTGTTGTTGGTGCTCCTGGTTTTGCTGATGGACTGCCAGAAGGAATACAAGTTGATAATGTAAATCCAGATGTTGTTGTGAATGCAGCACCAGGTGAAGATTTAGCTTTTGTTTATGCAAGAATGGTTTCTAATGAAGATAATTATAATTGTGGTGTTAGTTTGTTAGAAGAAAAGTTTAGGAATGTGAGAGATATTTATAGTGGCAAGGCATCAAATATGCCTGGATGTGGTGATCTTTATTTTGGGTTGAGAAATGAATTAAGTTCTCTTAGTTTGAGTTCGAGTACAGATGCTTTAGAAGATAAAAATAGAGCGTTGAGTGATATTGGTTGCGGGGTGGTATTCTGAAGAAAGGACAATTACAGATACAAGAAACTGCAGTTGTTATTTTTATAGTTACAGTAATAATTGCAATTGGATTAATTGTTTTTTACAGATATACTGTTAACGATATTAGGGCCGATAATGCTCAATATTTGGATGAAAAGGCTAAGGGATTGATTGAAGTTCTCCCAAATTTGCCTGAATTGAAGGTCTCTGAGCTTGGAATTGAAGCAGATTGGTGTATAGATAAGAAGAAAGCGTTGGTTTTTGATACGGGATATTATGATTTTGGGCGGAAACGGCTGAAAATTGACGAGATAACACTGTATGATTCGTTGGATGCCGGACAGAATACTAGGAAGTTTAGCTCTCCTGTTTGCTTGTATGATCCAGTAAATGAGAGGAAAACTATGGCAAAGTTGGCGGTAGAATGGTGAAAAAGGGCCAAATTGAGGCTATAGGACTTGTTGTGATACTTATTTTGTTAGTTTTGTTAGGGTTATTTTTTATCAAATATTCAGGTAAAGATGAAATTGATAATGATAGGTTTTTGTCTAGTAGGGCCAATAATTTTCTTAATTCCTTGAGACAAGTTTCAATTGGTGCAAGTAGTTTTGAAGATTTTGCTTTAGAATGCTGCGTCGGTGATAGTAGTTCTTGTGGAGATATTGAATCTAGTATGGAAGCCAATGGAGGAAGTTATTTGGATGAAGACTTTTATTTTGAGCTGAAATGCGCTGATGAAAGTACTCCCGTCGTGAAAACGACTAGTTGTGCATCTACAGTTGCATCTGGACACGTTGTTTTGATTAGTGGTGATGAGATGTTTGTACGGCTTTGTAGGGAAAATTAATTTTGTTGTTTTAGAGCTTCTATTGCTTAAATTCTTTAAAATTGGATGTTTTTATTATACTAAAAACTATAAATGTTTATAAACAGATAATCTACCTGTTTTAACTAGTTTATAGACGATAGTGGCTTAAAATTAAATAGTGATGACGACGATGGTGATGATAAAAAGAGGTGAAGAAAAAATAATATTTATTCCAAACATGGAGGTGTTTGTTTAAATGAAAAATTTTATTAGAAAGGTTTCTGCCGTCGGTACTGGCTTTGCAATGCTAGGTATGTCGATAGGTGGAGCTGTAGCAGCTGACTTGGCTGAGCTACCAGAACCATTTGTGGTAAGCGACAGTTATGTAAGCACAGCTATGGTTATAGGAAGCACCGAAGATTCTGCTGCTAGAAGTACATTGAAGACATACTTTGATGGCTTTGCAACCGAGGTTGCCGCAGGACTTGGTGGTCAGATAGATACTGAAGAGGTAAAGTTGCAAGAAAATGTGGCAGCAAGTGGTAACTTAGATACAACTTATGATGATAGTAACTCTGACATCTTTATTGATGAAACTGTAACTATCAGTGGAACAAGCTATAATATACATACTCAGCTTGAGATAAGTAATACTGCTGATGACTTAGATGTTGAGACAAGTTTGACTAGTAGTGATGAGAAATATGAGACGGATACTAAGTTGGAGCTTAAAAAAGACGCTTTAAAATACTGTTATGTATTTGATGAACACATTAATGTGACTGGCGTTGTAAGTAGTAGTAATCCAATGGATATGAGTTTCTTGGGACAGGTGTTTAGGATAAACTCTGCTACTAATACAAGTATTACTGCAGAAGTAGGAG
>CAYMSW010000009.1:17845-22119 GCA_964393215.1 Candidatus Woesearchaeota archaeon | reverse complement strand
CATCATCAAAAACACCCATAAAAACGAAAACAGAAGTCAGGATTTAAAACTTTCTAAATTTCCTTAACGCCTTCTTGAGTAGAAACAACCAATCTGAAACCAACACCCATCTTCATCAGAGCACTCATCAAAGCCATATGCTCCTTTCCAGAACCAGAAGTGAAATTAACAGCAACTTCAGAACCTTTAACCTTATCTTTCAAAGAATTCAATATCTGATCTCTCAACTTTTCTTCTTCATCATTTGCATTTACAACAATAAGCTCAGTTCTTTCATTAGCAGTAAAATTTTCCTTACCAAAATCATTAGTCAACAATAAAACTTTCTCAAAATCTTCTTTTTTTGTTAAGGCACCAACCTGCCCCCAAGTTCCCTTTCCAGTTGATAAAAATGCAATTAATTCTGTCATAATTTGGAAAAACAAAATTCAGTTTTTAAAGATTTATATTCTAAGACTCAGCCATATCTTCAAGAGGAAGGTTCTGCTGCAAAGGTTCATGTTCCAAACAAATCATCTTTTTTTCAAAAATAGAATGAATATTATTTACTACTACAACACTCTCGTGACCAAAAGGATAATTATTGCCCATTGCAGACCTGAGATAACCTTCGATTTCGCAAGAACCATTTTTTCCACAACCACCACACTGTTCTCTCAAAAACTCTCCACCCATTGGATAAGTATGATCTTGATAGTGACTCTTTTCCCATCCTTTCGGAATATCTTTTGCCATAAAAAAAAGAATCAAAAAACAATTATAAAACTTACTATAATCAAAAACTATATAAACTTCCTGATTAAAAGTTTTAAGTATGCCTAAAACGATATCAAAAGACTCTCCACTCTCAGAAATTACATTAAGGAAATATGAGAAACCTTATTCTACAACTAAAAGAGATTTAACAAGAAAACTCTGCCTTTCAGTCGGACTTTTGCAACCAGGAGACTCAAGAGACGTAGTAGTTGACGTACTTCAAGTTCTACTTTCATCAAGAAAAAGAAAACAACTTCTAACATCAGAAGAAATCAGAGAAAAAGTAATATCTCAAAGAAAAAAACAGAAACTTCAACTAAACGGAATCGCATCTTCAAATATTAGAAGACAATTAAAGAGACTAAAAGACATGTACTTAGTAGAGAACATAAAAAATCAATATAGAATAACAGAGTTTGAAAACATGGCAGTTATCTTTGACAAACAAATAAGAGAATTCTACCTAAAAAATATTCTAGAAAGAGTAAACGATTATTTTAAAGAAATAAATTAAGTAGGACTCAAATAAAAGTCCCACTGAGTTTCATCAAGTAATTCTCCCAACTCTTCATCATCATCGATCAAAAACTCTTCAAACCAATTATTTTCAATGCTTTCCCTCTGGAGATCAATATACTTATCATAACTAATAACTAAAGCCAGAGCAAAGAGCACCATAACCAAGACTATCACAGTTGAAGTTTTCATTTTAAATAGGGAGGCTGGCCCAAAAAATAAAGCGGGCCAACCAAGAGTGATAGTTAAGCGTTCTTAATTTCTCCAACAGATATGCCTCTTTCATTAAGTTCTGTCAACAAATTTCTGAGAACTTCCTTAGATTGCCTCAAATATTCCCTAACTTCATCTATGTTATCTGCAGCATAGCTTTCTTCAGCCTTATCAATCAATTCACTAAACTTATTGTGAAGATCAAAAAGCTCATCAGTTACACCAACAACAGGCATGCTGTTCAAATTGTTTATAACCTTCAGAGTTTTTTCCTGGATTATCCTTGCATTTTCTATGTGGTTAGAATATCTATCTGTTCTAAGTTCTTTCTGATATTCAACAAGGTTCTGCTTTCTTTCTTTAATCCAGTTCTGATACTCTGAAACAACTCTCTTCAACTCTTCTTCAGTTGTAGCTTCTTTGACCATTACTGCAAAAGTTTCAAGCTTTTCAATATGCAATTTTATATTTTCAATTGCTCTATCGTTTGCAGGTGTTTGCTCAAGCCTTTCCAATGTTCTGTATAAATTATCTATAACTAATGAAATATGACTCAAAACATGATCCTTAACATCATCAGTTGTAATATCTATTGGGCGACCAACCGAAGTAGGAGTTAGTTCCTCAACAACAACATCAGCTTCCCCTGCATTTAAAGGACAGTCAGCCTCATCATTTGAAAGACATCCATTATATTGTTGCTTGTAAGCTTGTATTCTTTCTTTAGATTCTTCATACTTTTTTCTAAGCTGTAACTTTTCTTCTTCACCCATCTGCTCAAAATATTCTTTTTGGCTTATTACAGCATTTCCAGTAACAGCAGCACCAGTAAATTTACCAGTAAAATATCTCCAACCTTTCCTTAATTTACTCCAAACAGTTTCCTGTTTAGTTTCAGGCAATGGAAGAGGTTTCTCATTTGAAAGAGTATTTGGATCTTCAGGCTTTTCTTCCAAACCATGTTCAACTATATCTTCCCTTTCAGAATTTCCAATATAATTAGAATCCCCCCTTACAACTCCTTTATCGGCACTAACAATGCCACCGAAACTTCCAACTACGAAAAGTGAAAGTATCATTAAAGCAAAAAATTTATTCATATTTATCATACCTCCGTATATAACCACCACGTAACTAATACGCTATCTTTCTTTTTAAAGAAACTTTTTTCTTACTCTTCACAAAGCTTTAGAAAGCTTTAATCGAATAATGGATAAATATTTAAGTAAAAAAATCAAAACAACCAATATGGAAAAGAGGGCCCTGATTTTAGTTGCATGTTTGACAATTCTAATATTCATTACTTCTGGATGTGTGGTACAAGAAAGCCCAAAAAACAAGAATGTAGATGAATTAGAATACCTAACTAATAAAATGATATCTAATTTTATAGGAGACAAAGAATATACTATAATAGGTGAAAACAGACAAGGAAATGGCCACGAAAAAATCATAATAGCAAGCGAAACAGAAGGAAAAAGTAAAATCAATGAAAAAACAACACAAAACAGGGAATTAGTGAATATAAACACACAAAATCTTCCCTTCTTACCAACAGACGTATGTTTTATGTTATTTCAAGAAAATTCATCATACTACTTTAATTGCTATGAATATCAACCACACTTAGAACTTGAAATAGATTCGTTCTTTTTTGAGAATGAGACAGACATAGCAGTAATACCAATTTATTCAGACTATTATGAAACAGAAGTAGCATTTTACTTGGCAAGACTTGATACCCAAAATGTAGATATTGATGGATCTGATTTAGAACCAATTGACACAAATATTCAAGATATCACAGAACAACTAAACTTTGGAGCCAAATATGTAAAATACACTCTTGGCATGGAAAACATTGGAGGGTTTATAGCTTCAATACTATACATATCAGAACCCTACCCAACAATAAACACTACTGTTTATGGAGGAGCAGAAAATGATACTTTCTTCTGCGATAGGTATACAATAAAAAACGAATACCAGTATATGGGGGATTACAACAATGCCAGAACCAAGCTAAGAATAATCAGTGATGAATTTAAATGCCCATGGGAAAACCAGCAACAAATATTCAGCATAGAAAATTTAACACAAGCAAATCTAACAATATCCAAGCCATTTAATTCATTTCTAAATAAAGTTTACTTAGATGGAGAAAATTATGATACAATTGAACTTCCAATAGATTATAATGTATTACACAATGTTGAAATTAGCGAGATACAAAGCCAGAGTGATACGCTAATGATTTATTATTATTCAGGCATTGATTGGGACCCACCATATGGCATGCTTCCAGCAATACAACATATACCATTATACAGTATACCTCTCTACAACAATTCATACTGTAATTCAACCGAAAATCCAATAGAAGTAATAAAAAGGGCAAACTACTTATCACTAAATTCAAAACAAGAAGTTGAAGGAGACATAATTGGATTAGTCCATAATGATGAAAAATGTGTTTATTTGGGGGAAGGAAGGTATGATTATCCCTTGAGTCCGCCCGGAGTAATTAATTTTCCAGGACATAGGAGCATTGTATATCCGGGACAAGTTAAAATCACAAAACCAGATGGTTCTGTACATTACTCTGAAAAAGAAGGTGCAGGGACATGGGGATTATACTGTGGTGAAGATTGCGATGCATCGAACCCCACCTTCCCAGAATTTGGATACTGTCAAGAAGGAGAATACGAAGTAGAGTGGGAGTATTATGGTATTACAAGAGGGGTAGATCTTTTATTAGAAGGAACCTTTAGAGCAAATAACTGCAACTT
>CAYMSW010000009.1:7792-17745 GCA_964393215.1 Candidatus Woesearchaeota archaeon | reverse complement strand
GAAAACATATCTATAATAGATAACGGAGAGTACCTAAGAGATGTAATTCTACTACCCGCACTTGAAAACGGAGAAATAATCAACATTGAAGAAATCTACGGAGAAAATGAAAGAGCCTGGTGGATTCTAGGCATAGTAATGATTGCCATAGCACTAATCTACATCTATCTAAAATACTTCAGAAAAAAAGAAACAAAAACAGAATTAGATGAAGATGATGCAGAAAAAGTAAAAGAATTCATAAAAAAGAGCAAAGGAAGAACAACACAAAAAGAAATAAGAAAAAACCTAGCAATGTCAGAAGCAAAAGCAAGTCTGATAGTTACAGAATTGGAACACAAAGGAATCGTAACAAGAATAAAGAAAGGAAGAGCAAACGTAATAATTCTAAATAAGTAATCACACACTAAACTGTACATAAACTAATGAAGAAATTACATAAAACATTAGTAAAGTATAAACAGCAGTCAAAAACAACCAAACCCAAAACTTCCAATCATCAATAACTTTAGTTTTACTTCCAATATGGTGCTTAATATTAGTTAACAAGTTCAACAACAAGAACAAAGGAACACCAATAGCCAAAATAACCACATAAATCACAAAGTAAGAATAAACCAACCCTAAACTAATTTTATACAAAACAAATGCTCCTAAAATCAGAAAAATAATCCAGTACCAAATCCACCACCATCTGAAAGGTTTATCATGAACTTTTTTCATAATAAAATCTAAAAATAAGAATATAAAAGCTTTTTGACAACATTTAAATATATTACAAACATATCAATATCGGAGGTAATCTCTATGAAAAAGAAACCAGTTGGAAGGATATCAAATTACTTTAATAAAATAGGAGTTGCAGTAATTGACTTAGATGGAACCTTAAAAGCTGGAGACCAAATAACAATTGGTGAGGGAGAAGGTTCATTCACACAGACAGTAAGTTCTATGCAAATAGAGCACGAGAACGTTGAAGCGGCTAAAAAAGGCCAATCAATCGGTATGAAAGTTGATCGAGAAGTCAAGAAAGGCTGGAAAGTTTACAAGGAATAATAAACTTCCTTTCCTTTTTCTATTAATATTTTAAATCCCCTAATTATTTTTCCGTACCAGGGAATATTATTTACAGTAATTGGTCTAACTTCTTCCAAAGTATGGCTATTCCCAAATTCATCATCGTACTTGAACTTGAAAATAACTTTATTAGTTAAGAAATAACTTCCCCTAACTTTTGCTTCAACACTAACAACTTCACCCTCTTTCTCAATATCAAAATAGCTAGAGCTTCCCAACTTAGCCTTAAGATTATCAATCTCAGCCTTAGAACTCAAAGTAAAATTAATATAGAATTCTTCATCATAATCAACTTTCCTGAGATATCCTGTGGCAGACAAAGATAAGTCAGGTTCTTCCAACATACTTATTTTAACAAAAGAGTAAAGTTCTACAAACTCATTTCTTGCCGAAAAAACCAAATTACTAGAATCAGGAACAATCTCAAAATCTAATTCTCTTGTCTGTCCAACATCAAGATCAATAGACCTACAGTCTTCCTTATAGCAAACATCTAACTCAGTATAATCAAAATCACCAATATTCTTTGCATAACAAGTAACGTTTACAACCTCAAAATCATAATAATAGTTCTTTGAAGGATCACAATCTAAAGATAAAATATCTGAATAAGATTTATCATCCTGTTCTTCTAACTCAGAAATAATTTCCAATGCTTCCTCCTCAGAAACAAAGTCATATCCTTGATCACCAGCAAACTTGAACGTATCAGAAGATACAGAACCAAAAACATCTTTAGCCTCAATAGTAGAAGTATAAATATAACCGCCAGGTTTATCATCAGGAACTTTGACTATCCAGAATAGATTTCTCTCCTGTCCAGGCCTCAACAAAACTGGTCTAAATAAAGGATCAACCTCAGAAGGAATCTTTGTAATCCTAATTCCATCATAAGTATACTCATCAAAAGGATTGTCAACAGTTACCATAAATGGAACATAACTTCCAGGAGAAACTTCATCAACTAAAGCATCAACATTAATATCAAATTTCTGCCCGATCTTAGAACCTTCATCAACAACGTTGGCACCGATACTCAATTCACCAAGATTAATATCAAGTCCATTTGCAACCCAACTATATTTTATTGCTGCATCTGAACTATCCAACGTTCTAGCCAGATCAACATGCGCAGGATTAATCCAACCAAACTCACCAAAAGTTACATCATAAGGAACCCAACCATATCCAGGAAAGTAAACCTCTGCCCAACCATGGTTTCCAAAAGCATAATCAACATTTGTATATGCAGTGCCAGAAACAAATCTAGCAGGTATTCCAACGGATCTAGCAAATGAAATGAATAGAGAAGTTATTTCATCACAAACTCCTTCCTCGCTTTCCAAAACCCAAGAAGATGGCAAGGCGGCTTTGGCAGTTATTGTATTCAAATCATAATTAATATTATCTCTAGTCCAATCTGCTAACTTAAACACAGCAGAATACAAATCAGTTTCTCCAGCAACAATCTCCTCAGCCTGATCAATTATAGCATCATTAATATCTATTTTTTCTGCAGGCAAAGTATAAATTTCTAATTCAGGATCCAAGTCCAATATTGGAAATGGAATATGTTCAATTTTGTAAATAATATTTGAAGTTTTAAGTCTAGAATTAACACCAAGTTCATAAGAAGAACTAAACTCATCCCACCTATAAGCAATAGACTCACCTTCATTTATTGTTGCAGAAGGATTTGAAGTTGGAGTTAAACTCAAAATATCTTGTCTATCGCTTTCTCTAGGAAAGATTCCCAAATCTGCAATCAAATAATCCAAAGTACCAGTCCCAGTTAATGAAAGGGTAGTTTCAAAATCATAATTTATTTCCAACTCAGAATAATCATAATAATTTTCCATATCTTGAGCACTAACTAGTAAAGGAATAAATAATAACAATAACACCAACTTTTTCATAAATAGATTTCAAATTAAGAATATAAATAACTTACTGTCCCTCTAATTCTTTCTCCAACTCTTTCTCTTCTTCTTTATCCTTATCTAGTTCAAAAAGCTCTAAAGAATCTCGCCCAGGTGAAAGGTAATCGCTATTAGAAATTCCCTGATACCTTGCTTCCAGCTCAGATTTAATATCTCCAAGGATTGCACTACTTACTTTCAAATAATCAACCAAAGCTTTCCCACTCCTTCCATGTTTTTTTATGTAAAACTTGCCGTCCTTGTAAGTAATTATATGACCAGTTCTAACATATTTTCCTCTTTTCAAAACTTCCACATGAAAATGGTAGCCAAAACCATGATTTTCCCTTCTAGTTATTCTATACTTTTGTTCGGCACGAGTCCAATCACTAACCTCACCAACTTTTCCATCTGAAGTTCTATAAAATGTTTTATCTCCCTCTCTAAAAATCTCAAATTCCACTTCGCCTTTCCAAATATTATCCTCTAATGCCATAAAATAAGCCCAAAAAAATAGTTTTTAAAATTAACGTTTTCTCTTATTTACGCCTTTCTTAAACCTTTCTAAGAATTCATCAAAATCATTCAAATTTACATTTGCACCACAAGATAACTCATGTCCACCACCATAACCATCCAAACCACGAATTGATTCTTCAATAATATCATTTATTTTTACATCCGAGCTTCTAATACTCATTTTCATCCTACCTTCATCTTCCCTACCAACAATCAAAACAGTTCTAGTTCTATAACTCAACTCAGTAGCTAAATCGCCAACAAAAGAATGGTTTGTATGGGGATGCTTTACAAAAAGAACTCCATCTTCAGGTTTCTCCTTCAAAGCCTGCTTCAAAACCCAATCATATTCTTTCTTTATCTTCTCAACTTTCTTATACAGGAATCTTCCTTTAGAACTTTTTTGCTCAAGGATCTCAAATGGATCCTCTATTTTCAATAGTATGCTGGTGCATCTACCAATTTCAGTTAAACTCAACTTCAAAATGAACGAAACAACACTAATCAACTCTCCCAAAGTAGAATCAAAAAGAATTTCTTCTGGTTTTCCACTTCTTTTCTTAGGTAACAAACCAGGATATAATTTATCCAACTTATCCAAAAAGTCAGGATAATACCAATCTCCAATACAACCTATTGCACCAATTAAAGGATCCTTTTCTTCAGCAATTTTATAGGCCCAATAAGTGGTTGGACTTCCATCTGACTTTGAATTCGATCTTGGATTGTAATAATGAACCCCTTTTCTCTTAATTGGGGGATGATGGTCTAACCAAATAATAGGAACATTAACTTTGTCAATAAATTCTTGATCAACTAAAGGGATGTCTAAAATGAAAATATAATCTGGAGAGTTTTCCTTAACTTTTCTCAAAAAATCAACGGAAATTTTTGGTGCAGCCTTTACAATTACTCCCTTACCTTTTCCAATATACTTCTTTAGCAATAAATAAGAACAAACTCCATCAGAGTCATCATCATAGAAGAATAAAGGATTCTCTGCTTTATGTAAGTACTCCCTAAACTCCTTTATCTGTTCATCCGTTAACATTTATAGAAAGTTTTATATGCCCCTTTTATATAGCTTGTGATATGATTTGGGAAAGAATATTTTACCTATCAATTATAATAGCGTTCGTAGTATTCATCCTTCTAAAGGATAAAGGATTTAGCACAAAGAATAGTGCATTGATATCCCTATTTTCCCCACTAATTGGAGGATTATTTCTAGTATTCGGAACATTGTTCGCAGTATTTCTAGGAGCAGCAATACTCTTTGGGGGAGTAATGTATTTATTCAACAAGAAAAAAGTTGATAGCTTCAGAAAGAATTTCAACGTTAGAGTTTATAGAGTATAAAAAAAGAAGAAAATTAAAGATAATGTGTTCCCACAATAACGGGCATCGCATCTAAACCAGCTCCACCCTGGGTATAAGGATTTTCACCATTCCAAGTATTATAGTGTATCCTATAAAACTCATTTAAACCAATTCCAATACTATCCACACATTCCTGGCTGTATTCAATATATTTCAATTTTGTTCGAGTAAGTGTAGAATTAAAACCTGTTACTTCTGCACACCAAATATCATTTATATAGAAATCAGAAGTTTTACCCGTGTTATTATGAACTTCAACTACAGAATACATTCTTGTTACTGTGGGTTTATGGCCAAGATTCGCACCAAATTCAAATAAAACATGGGTTGAATTCCCCTCAATTGTAGTATTAATGATTGGTTCAGGGTCCATAACCACCATTGTTTGATATTGATAATCTCCCAAATTACTGTTTTCATGTTCCGTTGCCTTTACTAAAAAATTACTTATCATTGGTGCATCTATAAGATGGTCACTTGTATCGTGTCTATCAGAAAGTTGAACTCCATCTCCCGAAAAAACAATGAAGGAAACCACAACCAAGAACAAACCAATTAAAACTATTTTTTTCACATTTTCACCCCCAATTTTCATAAACAACAATGTTCAAAATAACTATTTAAACCTATTCAAAATGCAAGTCACCAGATTCCTCTAGCTTTTCATTAGCTCTAACTTCAAGAGATCTTTCAGAACCATGGGCTTTCAAAGCATTTTCTACCAACCCAATTATTTTTCTAAACTCTCGAACACCATCGGAAATTTCCAAAATATACTTCCCGCTTCCATCAACTTCTTCACCATGCAAAAGAAGAGTTCCAAGAAGTTTTTCATCCCCAGAAACACGAAGAAGTTTCCATAAATTTCTAAGCCTTTTTCGTCTATAAATCTCAATTTCATCTGTACTAGGACTAATTGAAGAACGAAATTGCCCCTCATAGCCACAATCATATCCACAGTTATAAATTGCATCAGAAATAAATACTGCAAGTGGCTTTTTGTAATCTTCACCCATAAAAAGGGAAACAAGAACCGATATTTAAGCTTTCCATTTTCTGCGACCTTCAGCAATTTCAATGACTTTAACTAAGGTATCTTTAGAAGGAACGCCTCTCAAACCAATTGGATCTTCAGAACCAGGACCGACAACAAGTAGAGTAGGAACAGCTCTTATTCCAAATTCTCCGGATCTCTTTTGACCTTCTGGACTTCCTATATTCGTCTCAACCAATTCAACTTGTCCTTTCTCAACAAACTCATTAACCAAACTAATTGCTCTAGGACAATGTGGACAAGTTGACGATGTAAACACTTCAATTTTAACAACCATGAGAGAAAACAAAAATAATTATTTATAAGGCTTATGTAATCTCTTTCACATTTTCCCAAGGATAATGATCCATACCAAAATGACCGTATGAAGCAGTATCGGTATAGATTGGTTTCTTCAAATCAAAATTAGCAATTATTGAAGCGGGCCTCAAATCAAAATTAGCTCTAACAGTTCTTTCTAACTCATCCTCACTCAAAGAAGAAGTTCCAAAACTGTCAACAAAAATACTAACGGGCTCAGCAACACCAATAGCATAGCTCAAACCGACTTCACATCTCTTACACAAACCAGCAGCAACCAAACTTTTTGCAACATGTCTTGCAGCGTATGCAGCACTTCTGTCAACCTTGCTAGGGTCCTTTCCAGAAAATGCTCCACCTCCATGCTTACCCATACCACCATAACTATCAACAATAATTTTACGACCAGTCAAACCTGCGTCAGCATGTGGGCCTCCTAAAACAAACTTACCAGTAGGATTAACTAAAAACTTAGTACTATCGTCAACCCAAAAACCACAAGAAGGTCTAATAACTTTTTCAACAATATCTTTTTTCAAAATATCATAATTAACTCCATCATCATGTTGAGAACTTACAACAATAGTATCTACTCTAACTGGTTTATTTCCATCATACTCAACAGTAACTTGAGATTTTCCATCTGGGCCCAAATAAGGAATCTCACCTGCCTTCCTAACTTCAGACAACCTCTTAGTCAATCTATGCGCTAGGACAATTGGCAAAGGCATCAACTCATCAGTCTCATCACAAGCATAACCAAACATCATTCCCTGATCTCCAGCACCTTGCTCTTTATACAATCCTTCTCCTTCACTAACGCCTTGAGAAATATCTGGACTTTGCTTCTCTACATGCAACAAAACAGCACATGTATCAGCATCAATACCATAACTTGGCTTAGTATAACCTATCTCTTTCAACTTTCCCCTAACTAAAGAAGGAATATCCAACTTTGCATTAGTAGTTAACTCACCAGCAACAATAACAACACCAGTTTTAGTCAAGCACTCAATAGCAACTCTAGACTCAGAGTCTTGCTTCAAACACTCATCAAGAATGGAATCAGATATTTGATCACAAACCTTGTCAGGGTGCCCTTCAGTTACAGATTCAGATGTAAATAGCTTTTTCATAAAAAAACCAGTTAAATTGAATTTAAAATAATAGTGAAACTTCTTAACATATTTTACAGTTAACTTTTTAAAAGGAATAACAACCAAGAATTCCACAATGAACAGAGAAAAATTAGAAATGAACGGATTCAATGGAAAAGACATAGTTTACATATTTCAATACCCTGAAAATTATCCCATATCGCCAGGAGAATATTCTGCAAGAATAGTCCAGCGTAGACAAGATGATTTATCAGAATTCTACAGAAGATTCAAATTGAGCATAGATACAACCGAAAAAGAAATAGGTGCAAGAATGATAAGGGTATTCAGAGGAGTAAATATTTTCTTTTGGGACAGAGCTTTAGAGTTTGTTGAAGAGATGGAAGATCACCCCAACCTAAGAACAGAAGATGTAACAATAACTTCAATTCTAGAAAAAGAGTCTTGGTATTTGCTAACAGAGCCAAATCTACCGGGCAAAGAATCTTAAATTAAAAACATTTATAAACCGCCCAGATACCATCAATCCAAGCTCAAATTACAAAAACAATTTGGGTAGGAGTATGAAAATAAATGGAAGGAAAAGTTAAATGGTATGACATTAGAAAAGGCTACGGTTTTATCGAAGGTGACGACGGACAAGACTATTTCGTGCATTACACCGCTGTTAAAGAAGGTGTACGCCTAAGAGAAAACGATAGGGTATCTTTTGATCAATCTGAAGGTGAAAAAGGTAAACAAGCTCAGAATGTCGCATTGCTACAGAAAGGTAGCGAGATAGCAAACGAAGAACCTGCAGAAGAAACACAATCAGATGAAGAACCTGCAGAAGAAGAACAAACAGAAGAACAAGAAGAGTAAAAGCACACTTTCTATTTTTTTCTTTTTTTATTATAATTTAATTAGAATTACTTAGCCAATCTCTTATTTGATTTCAAACTTGGCCTTATTTTCTCAGCACCCTTACCTTTGTGCAACATACCTCTACTCTTTTTACCAGCAGAAGTTAAACCTCTGTAAACACGACCAGTATTTGCTTTTCTTGTTACCCATTCAGTCCTATGATCTTTCTTTACTCTAGGATGTTCTCTATCAACTAAAATAACTTCGTACCATTTATGCTTTCCATCATGGCCAACCATGTAAGAATTCAAAACTTCCATGTTAGTATATTTTCTAGCAACTCTGCCCTCAGCAATCCATTGATAACTAACACCAACTATTTTCTTTCTTCTTCTATGCTTAGAACGTCTACCTTTTTTTATCAAAGGTCTCTGTCTCTTGCTCTTAGGAACTTTAATCCTAACAACAGCAATACCTTGCTTAGCCTTGTATCCAAGAGTTCTAGCCCTATCTAATCTAGTTGGTCTATCTACACGAACCATAACTGGCTCTTTTCTCCACTTAATTAGCCTCTCCCTTGTAACATCAACAGAAGGCTTTTTCCACAACTCTCGAATGTACTTATACATGATGATGTTTGAGAATTTGAGGCGTTTATAAATGTTGCTATCTAAACCATAAGAACAGCAAAGAGCTCAAACCAGCAGCTACAAGACTCCAAAAGAAACTTCCAGAAAATATCAAAATCAAGAGAATGAATATTCTTCCTGGGCTAAAAATCAATTCTCTAGCAAGAATCTCTGTCAAATCTCCATTTTTCTTAGATCTAACATAAATATTCTTATGCATGGCTACAGTTAACAAGCTCCAGGAAACTGCACCAAGAGACATAACGATAAGGATTCCATTAAAACTATCAACATATGCCCTCATAACAACGGATGATCCAAAGAAAAGAGCACCAACTATCAAAGTCTTCCTTAGATTAGTGCGATCAACAAATTTTCCAGCAAACACTAAGACGAAAGGAGTTAAAACAGAAACCAAAGAGAAAACAGTACCCAAGCCAACGTAATCTTTCAATATAATGAAAACAAGCAACGGCCACAACACACCCGCAGCAACATGCATCGCACCTTCAGAGAAATAAGAAACACTGCGACCAAAATTAATTTTCGAAAAAATTTCTTTCAAATTTACATAGGATCTAGTTTTAACATCTCTAGATAAAAACAAAGGAGCAGAAGACAAAATCAAAATTGCAGTAACAATAGCAAACAAAACCTTAAACCCAGACCAATCCAAAATAATTCCGGCCAAAAAAGGACCTATAATAGAAGCAACACTAATGAAAATAAACACCCAACTAACATCAGAACCACCTTTCTTTTTCTTAATTGATCTTACCATATCGGCATGAACAGAATACCAAAACATAGCTTGCGCAGCTCCAAAAAGTATTGCGGCAGGATAGAACCATATAGGATTCGTCTTCAAAAAGTAAAGAGCCGCCAAAGCAATTATAAGCACGATTGAACTGATTAACATATTCCGCTTGAAACCAATTCTCGAACTAACCATTGAGGCCAAAATAAAAGAGAAAGAAGTTACAAGATATGTCGCAACAAAAAATACTCCAACTCTAGATAATGAATAATTTAATTCAAAGTACAAATAAATAGGAACAAAAATACCAAACATTGCTACTGCAAACTTTCTCAAAGCAACAGCGACGTATATTTC
>CAYMSW010000009.1:0-7692 GCA_964393215.1 Candidatus Woesearchaeota archaeon | reverse complement strand
TTTATGGCCACTGGCTATGCACAAAAAGAGTTAATCCGTTTTAATTTTGAAAATCTTAATTTAGATAGTAACGACTTTTTTGGAAATTCTCCACCAGCGGTCTTCGTAGGAAGATTCGGCTATCCAAAAGTAAATGTTGGAGTTCTTTCACCAGTAGAAAGAAAAGAAGATGCACATCTACTAGACAACCCAAAAGAATGGGTAAAACAAAAACTAAGAGATACAGATATAATAAAACTCAGAGCACAACTAATAAATTCAAGATTCCAATCAAACATAAAATCTTTCGATTCTAGATTTCTAAATCTCTCACAAGAAGTTTCCATGGCACACAAACCAGTAGATATGGAAGTACAACTAAAAAACAAACCAAAAACAGTTACAGAATTAAACAGATTTACCAAACCACTAAGTAACAACGCAAACATAAGAAATATGAAACTAACAGAAAATCCAAAAATAAAAACAGTTGTAGACAAAACAACTTCAGACTGGGATCTAAAAGCAGTGCAAGGAATAAATAAACTCTACAACAAAGGATTTGAAGAAAACTTCTTACACAAAATACTTTCAATTGGGCTCTTAGGAATAAGAAAAAACAGAAAACTGGTTCCAACAAGATGGTCAATAACAGCAACAGATGACACAATTACAAAAGAATTACTAAAAGAAATAAAATACAACGAACCATTAGAAACAACTTTAGTATATTCAGGATACTATATGGGAAATTTCTACCTATTTATTTTCATGCCAGGAGTTTGGAGTTACGAACTTTTTGAAATGGAAGTTCCTTTCAAAGCAAATCCATGGAGTACAACGGGAAACTTCTACGCACACGATCACGAAGACTTCTACGGAAGGAAAGGATACGTTGACGAAACAGCAGGAGGATATTATGCATCCAGACTTCCAGCAGCAGAAAAGTTAAAACAATTAAAAAAACAAGCATCAGTTCTAGTTCTAAGATTTATTACTGAAGAAGACAGGTTTCCATTAGGAGTTTGGGTATGTAGAGAAGCATCGAGAACATCTCTTAGTTCAGAACCAATAGAATTTGAAGATGAACATCTAGCCCTAAACTACACAAAAGCGTTTGCAAAAAATAAATTCAAAGAAGAGATAGAAACTATTTTAAACGAAAGCAAGACAGTAAAAACCATAAAAGAACAACCGAGATTAAGCAAATGGCTTTGATTACACCACTCGAAATCTTAAACTTCGCAATAATGAGCGTTGTTATAGGATATATTTTCATGGGATTGTATCCAAGTAGACCTAGAACTGTTTACGATATGACTCGCAAAAAGAAATTTGACCTAAGAGATTTCAAGTTTGCAATTCTAATAGCTGCACCAGCAGTAGTTCTGCACGAATTAGCTCATAAATTTGTAGCAATGGGTTACGGATATTCAGCAACTTTCGAACTTTTCCCAATGGGTTTGGCAATCGGAGTAATTCTAAAATTGGTTGGATCACCATTCATACTTATAGCACCAGGATATGTTAGCATAGCACAGGAAGCAATAACAAATGGATTAGCCTATAGACTAATTGCTTTCGCAGGTCCTGCAACAAATCTAGTCTTATGGCTGGGATCAATGTATTTACTAAAATCTAAAAGAAGATGGTCAACATGGCAATTTTCAGCACTTAGAATGTCAAAATACTTGAATATGTTATTGTTCTTCTTTAACATGATTCCATTCGGACCATTTGATGGGGCAAAAGTATTCTTTGGACCACCAGGTTAAGCTTTAACAGCAACTTCTTCAGAACTCTCTTTAGTTAACTCTTCTAATTCTTTCTTTATTTGAGCTATCTGCTTCTTATTATCAACTTGCTTCAAAACACCATCACATTCAGGACATCTGAAATCGCTCTCCAAAGCATTATCAAAACTCAATCTCAAACACTTCTTCCTACAAGTCAAAAAATCAGCATTCTCCATTTCGAGCCTTTTTCTCAGAGTAGCAAGCCTTTCATCATACAGCTTCTTCACTAAAAGTTTAGCTTGAACAGGGTTAAAAGTCCAGTAATAAATATACCAGCCCTTCTTCTTATCCTTCTTCCTCAAAAAAGTCACCAAATTGCTCTCTTGGAGCCTATACAAGGCATTTCTGACATGATTTATGCCCATCTGAAGGTTCTCAGCTATCACGAACTCAGACACATTTTCGCCATTTTCTACTAGAAATCCAACTATAGGAACGGCGTCCTCGCCAGCTACATTTGAGATAAGACTGTCTATCTTTTCCTTTGTGAGTTCCATAACTAAGCCCCCAACTATTTACAACAAAATCGATTTAAAAAGCTTTGTGTTAGGTAATTTCAGCCCAAAATCAGCAAAAATAAATCGAAAGATTTTAATACTTTAATAACGAAAATGTAACTACAAGATGTCTTGGTTCAAAAAAAAGAAAAAAGAGGTTGATTTTTCTAAGGAGCTGCCTGATTTGAAGGCCAGAGTTGGGGAAACAGAAAGAAATGCTCCATTTCCAAATGAAAAAAGAGTTCCCAGCTATGAAAGAGAGCTTAGCGACATAAAAAAAGTAATGGATAAGCCAATTTCAAGGTCACCAGTACCAAGTCCGGCAGTAGAAATTCCACAAAGGAAGCCAATGCTTCCAATGAGGAACACGCCTTCGAGTCCAATCTCACCTAAACCATCAAGTCCAATGCCTCAGCCAAGAGGCGGAAGATCAATATTCGTAAAATTAGATAATTACAAGGCCGCAAGAGATCACATGGAAAAAGTAAAATCCCTAATAAGAGATGCAGAAGCATTACTAACCGAACTAAACAAAACCAGGGATGAAGAAGACAGAGAACTAGAAAACTGGAAGAGAGACATGGAAAAAGTAAAAGATAGCCTAGTAATAATTGATAAGAAACTTTTCGAGGGCTGATGGTGTCAAAAAACGCAGAATATGTAAACTTGAACGAGTCCAATGTTTACAGGAGAAGAATTTTAGAGACTGCGGTAGATGCAACTCAAGTTCTAAAGTTTGCCGAAAATCATTCTAAGTTAAAATCTAAAAAAACTGCCCAAATTACAAAGTTAAGAACCATAATGAGAAAGATAACAAAAGAAGTTAATGCTCTAAAAGCAGTTCTGCCAGAAATGATTGAACATCCAGAAATAGAACCAAAGAAAAAAGCAACAACAAGAAGAACTGCAAAAAAAGTCCTAACAAAAAAAGAATCAGAACTAGATCAAGATATCAAAGAAATAAAGGAAAAATTATCAAAACTAGGAGTTTAGCACAAAACTTTTAAAACAACATCTTCTATTTAGCTTAATGAAATCTTCAGAATTAAAAAAGAAGTATATCGAATTCTTTAAGAAAAAAGGGCACAAAGAAATACAAAATTCTCCACTTGTTCCTGAAAATGATCCTACAGTTTTGTTCACAACAGCAGGAATGCATCCATTAGTTCCTTACCTACTTGGGCAAAAACATCCACAAGGAAAAAAACTAGTTAATAATCAAAAATGCATAAGAACGGGAGACATAGAAGAAGTAGGCGATGATACCCACTTAACGTTCTTTGAAATGCTTGGTAATTGGTCTCTAGGAGATTATTGGAAAGAAGAAGCAATATCTTGGAGCTTCGAATTCATGACAGATAAAAAATGGCTAGGCTTCCCAAAAGAAAAGCTAGCAGTTTCAGTTTTCAAAGGAAACAAAGATGTTCCAAAAGATACAGAAAGTGCAAAGATATGGGAAAAACTCGGAATCCCTAAAGAAAGAATAGCTTACCTTGGACAGGAGGACAACTTTTGGGGCCCAGCAGGAAAAACGGGCCCTTGTGGTCCTGACACAGAAATGTTCTACTGGATAGCAAAGCAAAAAACACCAAAGAAGTTTGATCCAAAAGATAAACGCTGGGTAGAAATCTGGAACGATGTTTTTATGCAGTACAATAAAAATGAGAAAGGAAAATACACAGAATTAAAACAAAAAAACGTTGACACTGGATTTGGCTTCGAAAGATCTTACACAATTCTAGAAAAAAAGGAATCTGTTTACGAATCGAGTTTACTAAAACCAGTAATGAGTAAAATAAAATCAGTTTCCAAAATAAAAAACGATTATGAAGAATCAAGAAGAAAAATTGCAGACCACTTGAGAGCATCCGTATTCATAATAAACGATGGAATAACCCCTGGGAATTTAGATCAAGGTTATGTTCTTAGAAGATTAATTAGAACTGCAATAAGACATGCAAGAAAATTAAAACCAAAAGAAGGATATCTAAAAGAGGTAGTAGAGGCAACGATTGAAGTAAACAAAAAAGATTATCCAGAAATAAAGAAGAACAAAAAAACAATAGTTGAAGAAATTCTGAAAGAAGAAGATAAATTCATGCAAGGGTTAGAAAAAGGATTAAGGAGATTTGAAAAATTTTCAAAGAATAAAAAAATATCAGGAAAAGACTCATTCCTACTATTCCAATCATTCGGTTTCCCAATTGAAATGACAGAAGAACTTGCACAAGAAAGAAAAATCAAGGTTGATGTTAACGGATTCTACAAAGAACTAAAAAAACATCAAGAACTTTCAAGAACCGCAACAAAAGGAAGATTCGGATCGGGACTTGCAGATCAATCTGAAGAAACCGTAAAATACCACACTGCAACACATCTATTGTTATCAGCATTACAAGAAGTCCTAGGAAAAGGCATAAAACAGAGAGGAAGCAACATAACAAAAGAAAGATTAAGATTCGACTTCAATTTCGACAGAAAATTAAATGAACAAGAAATAAAGAAAGTGGAAAACATAGTTAACAAAAAAATAAAAGAAAAAATACCAGTAATTAGAGAAGAAATGACATACGAACAAGCACAAAAGAAAGGAATAATAGGACAATTTAGCTACGGAGACAATGTAACAGTTTACACAATAGGAAAATTCTCCAAAGAGTTATGCACTGGACCTCATGTAGAAAACACAAAAGATTTAGGAAAATTTAAAATAGTAAAAGAACAAAGTTCATCTTCAGGAGTAAGAAGAATAAAAGCAATATTGGAGTAAAAATGAAATATGAAGACGGAATAAAAAAAGAAACACATGATATAAAAATAGCAATAGAATCTTTAAACGAAGAGATGGAAGCTGTTAATGCATACAACCAAAGGGCAGATGTCTGCAAAGATGCAAATCTAAGAAAAATACTTCTACAT
This sequence comes from Candidatus Woesearchaeota archaeon, assembly GCA_964393215.1. GTDB lineage: Archaea > Nanobdellota > Nanobdellia > SCGC-AAA011-G17 > PNOQ01 > CAYFNK01. Next base: position 2,501 of record CAYMSW010000009.1, on the reverse strand, counting down.
AACTCAGATGAAGAGAAAGAACACGCAGCAATGCTTCTTGAGTGGCTTAGACAAAAGGACAAAAACCTAAACAAAGAATTGAAAGAATATTTATTCAAAGGAAAAGTAGATACAAAACATTAATTATTCTAAAATTATTGCCGGCTTGCCCGGCATTGCTTTTTCATTATTTTTTTCTACAGAAATATTTACACCAAAAGTATCGCTCAACTCACTTAAAATTTCTTCAATAACCTGAACTTCTACATTCTGACTCAAAACATGTTTAGGAATTCTACTTTCATCCTTCAAATAATAAGGAACCATCCTAGAAATATCTTTGTTATGTTTCCCATCAATAGTTTTCTTAATAACATCACTTACATTTCTAGTCTTAACAACAGTTTTCTTCAAATCATTAATGAATTTATACTTCCAACCTTCAGCAACACAGATTCTAGCCTTCTTTGGTTTGAACTTAACCAGTTTAATAATTGCAGCCAAATCTCTATCCAAAGAAGCGACAAAATCGTCAACAGCATCAAACTCTTTATTTATTTTCTTAGCATTATATTTCGGCCACTTTTCCAAAGAAACAAAACCTCTTCCATATTTACTCCAAATTTCCTCAGCAATATGTGGACAGAACGGACTAATTAATTTAACAACACTTTCCAAATCTTTTTTACCTATTTCATCTTCCAAAGAATCAAATAAAGTTCTAATCTTAATCACTGCTAAATTGTATTTGAAATTCTCAATATCTTCAGTAACTTCTTTTATTGCGGAATTAACTTTGCTTTCAACTCTTTGACTGGACTTACCAACCTTTACTTTCTTGAAATAATCATAAACTCTGCTCATAAATCTATAACTTCCTTCAACACCTTTTTCAGTCCACTCAGTATCTTTATCTGGAGAAGCAATCGAGACTAAGTACAACCTAGCAGTATCTATTCCATATTTCTTAGAAACTTTTTCAGGTAAAACAACATTGCCTCTAGACTTTGACATTACATAACCATCTTTGTGCAACATTCCTTGATTGAACAACTTCTTGAACGGCTCATCAAACTTAACAAAACCTAAATCTCTCAAAGCCTTAACAAAGAAACGAGCATAAATTAGATGCATACAGGCGTGCTCGGCACCACCAATGTATTGATCAACAGGCACCCAATACTTAGCTTTACTCTTAGCAAAAGGCTCCTTCTTATTCTTAGAATCACAATACCTCAAGAAATACCAACTACTGTCAAAGAAAGTATCCATAGTATCTGTTTCTCTTCTTCCATTGCCTTTACACTTAGGACATTTAGCATTAACAAAGCTCTTACTAGTTTCCAAAGGATTTCCTTTTCCAAAACTAACTTTGTCCGGCAATCTAACAGGTAATTTTTCATCAGGAACAGCACCACACTTATCACAATAAATAATTGGAATCGGAGTTCCCCAATATCTCTGTCTAGAAACCAACCAATCTCTCAACTTATATTGAGTCTTAACACTTCCTAACTTATTATCTTTCAAGAACTTAGAAATTTCATCAATAGCTTTCTTACTATTCATTCCAGTAAACTCTCCAGAGCTAACTAACTCTCCCTCGCCGGTATAAGCTCTTTCCAAATCACCAGCCCTCAAATCCTTATTTTTATTTTGTATAACAACTTTAATTGCAACACCATATTTCTTAGAGAACTCAAAATCTCTTTGATCATGCGCAGGAACAGCCATTACAACACCAGTAGCATAATCCGCAACGACAAAATTAGAAGCATAAATCGGAATCTCTTCTCCAGTAAATGGATGAACAGCATATTTGCCAATAAAAACTCCTTCCTTATCTTTTGATTCTTGACTTTGCTTAGGAACATTCTTCAAAAACTCTTTTACTTTTTTCTCTTCCTTAGTTCCAGAACTTAACTCCAGAATTTTTGGATGCTGTATTGAATAAACTAAAAATGTAACACCATACAATGTATCAGGTCTTGTAGTAAAAACTTCTATGTGTTCATTTGAATCTTTAATTTTGAACTTAACCATAGTTCCCTTACTCTTTCCAATCCAATTTTCCTGCATAGATTTTATTCTGTCAGGCCAATCTAATTTAGAAATATCTTTCAATAATTCATCAGCATATTTAGTTGTCTTAATGAACCACTGCTCTAAACTCTTCTCAATAACGTCTGTGGTTTCATGTCTCCAGCACTTTCCATTATGAACCTGCTCATTAGCCAAAACAGTTTTACATTTTGGACACCAATTGACAGTCGATTTCTTACGGTAAACCAAACCCTTCTTCATAAACTGCAAGAACAAGTACTGATTCCATCTATAGTAATCTTCATCAGAGGTTTTTATCAATCTGCTCCAATCATAACTTATTCCTAACTCTTTCTGTTGCTTAATAAAATTATTAACAGATTTCTCAGTATATTTCTTAGGATGTATCTTAGCTTTAATTGCAGCATTCTCAGCAGGTAAACCAAAAGAATCATAACCCATTGGATAAAGAACATTAA
>CAYMSW010000008.1:0-23644 GCA_964393215.1 Candidatus Woesearchaeota archaeon | reverse complement strand
GTAGATGGATAAACTATCTTAGGTAATTTAAATCCTTCATCATCCGAAATTTTTTCTTTATGGACTTTCGGTATAATTATTCCTGGCTCAACAATATCTTCTGCTATCAGAGACCAAATAAGCTTGTTATCTTTTCCATAATAAACACTAAAATCATCTTTATCATTGGCATCCATATCAAAATAAGTAATTTCATCAACATAAACAGTAAAGTCCATATCAATATCAGTATAAGTTAAAACAAAAAACCCTTCACCAGTATTTATCTCTCCAATCTTGAATTTATATATTGCATCTCCAGGCATAACAACTTGAGCCCGATCCCCCTTATATGCATAAAAAATATATTCATCCTTAATATTAAAATCTATCATATGTAAAACAGAACTTCTTCCTCCACCTCCGCCTCCACCACTACCTGTACTCGGAGGTGTAACATCAACGCAAACACCACAATCATTTTCACAACTTAAACAACTTTCAGAACCTTCACACTCTCCATCACCACAAGTAGGAAGAACTGTTAAATTAATCGTCCCAACACTAACTTTTCCAACAGCAGGGGCATAATGATATTTAGTAAGAACCACCATAGGTAAAACTAAAGATACTATAACTAGTACTATTGCAAAAAAAAACAGAATATTATTCCTTACCTCTTTCATTAATGTACTTTCCTCTTTCCTAATTTAAATAGTTTCCTTTTTTTGAAAAAGACAAACCATGCCAAGATTAATACAATAACAATAGAGCTATAAACTATAAATCTCACAAATTCAGAAAGCCATGTTACATTAAGGTCAAACTCAATTTCATTCGACTCTTCACCATAAAAAACACTAAAAGTGGCGGGGTACTTACCGTTATCTATCCCTTCAGTATCAATATACATTTTTACAGTCTTGTTCTCCCATGCACCAAGTTCAAAAGATTCGCTCTTAAAAACTTTATTTAAACCTTCATGATTAAATTCAATCTGCGTGTAAACATTCTGAATAGGTGCATTCCAAGTAGACAAAATTGTTGAAAAATACTCATTTATTTCATTAGATTTAATGCTTTTTTGATAATCCAAAATATCTATAAAAAAAGCTCCAAGTCTAAATTCAGTATCTGCTTCATAAGATTCACCATCATATTTTATTTCTAAATGAGCTGTATAAAAACCAGCAGAATATCCAGTCGAATCCCACCCAACTGAAAGTTCCCTCTCCTCATTAAGACCTAAAGAACCATCAAATAAAACCTCATCAACTTCATCTCCATTATAATCAAAAATAGTTATGGTTCCTCTATAATTATCTACAGGATCTGTTCCCAAACTTCTCATCAAAACAGCAAAACTTACTATCTCTCCAACCGCCTTATCTCCTGCATGAAAAACTGCATCTAAATATGGGCCCTCGTACGGAACCTTAACCATAACAGGAACTTTAATTGCAACTAAAGCTCCTACACTACCACTTCCCCCTTGACCAACAACGCTAGACTGCATGGCAAATATATTAGAAGTATGATTACCAGGCCTATCCATTTTACTAGGTAATTTTAACGTGAATGTAAACTTTTCCTGTCCACCTGGAGGCAATGTAAAGTTTCCTGGTTCGAAATCAATATACTCATCAAGATTGCCCTCAATATAAACACCAATTGGAAATTCTAAATCATCAAAACTATTAATAACATAAAATTCAAACTCTTGTTCAAAATTAGGTTGAAAATTCATAGTAATACTACCTGGACTAACTCCCAAGGCTAGAACACTAGAAGGAACAAAAAATAACCCCAAAATTAAAAAATAAATCAACCTCATTTTATTAAAAAATAAATAAAGGAGTATTTAAAAATTACTATCCGGAAGTCTCAGAACAGAAAAATGTAACTGTTCCATTCTTGTATCCGGTTGGCTCATCAGCAGGAACTGTAACATTAAATCCAACTGTAACGTTATCCAATGGAGTGCCACCAGCATTTGCAACTGGAGTCAACCTAGTAATAATTGTATAAGCAGGGTTTCCTTCACCTGGAACATCTGCCCAAGACTGATTATTAGAGGAATTACCATCATCACTATTTTCACAACGAACAGCCCAGAACGTCGAAGAAGAAGGCTTAGTATCCCACAACCAATCATCCTCATCAACAGATACATTGACAAAAATCGTTATATTCGTATTTCCATCATTAGTTATCATCATAAAATCACCAATACTTCCCGCTTCATCAGAGGTAGTATTCAATTCAGCACTAGTATTATACTCATTTCTCTGCATAGAACCAAAAGAAACAAGACTATCGTTTATAGCACAACTAGTAACAGACGTTACAGTTAAATTGGTAGTTCCCTCAAGAGTTGTCGCTCTACCTGTTAAAGAAATCATATTTAAACTAACAAGAGTACCTATAACTGAAGAAATCACAGCAAAAACAACCAAAACCAACAAAACATTATTAGAAATTCTTCTAGATCTCTTCATTAACATCACCACTCCCTTCTATAACTTCAAGAGTAACCAATCCTACAGGAGAAGGATACTCAACAACCTCTCTACCAGAATTCAATTCACCTTCAGAATAATCAATCGAACTGGCCCTATTAAAAACTAAAATGGCTCCAACCAAAATAACAACTACCGTAATCAAAAACATAAAAAATAACAGACCATTCGACACCTCTTTCACATAATCACCTAACCAAAATTAAATCAAATTGAATATTTAAATATTTCTATTTACTTTTTCTTTTTTCTCCTCATATATATAAACCAGCCAATGTTTATTATTATCAAAATTACAACCAAACCTATCAAAACAGTGGTTTTATCAATTCCTTCTCCTCCATAAACAACTTCACCTGTAAGAGAGTAGTCTGAAAATTCTATAGAGGTCAAAGAAACAACAGCCTTCATATCTTGCTCAAATGTTTGATCTCCATAATGAACAACTAATGTAGTCTTATATTCATCCTCTTTAATCCCCTCTGTGTCCCAATAGGCAATCAACTCTTGCTTTCCAAGAGCCTCTATCGATTCAGTAGAACTCTTAAATCTTATAACTTCTTTATTGTCCAAAGTATAAACGACCATTTCAGCAAAAACTTGCTCTATTTCTTCTGGCCAATTACTTTCAACCAAAATATTGAATTTGGCAATATCGCCCAATTTAAAATCCTCATTCACTTTCATCTGCAAGACACTTAAATCTGCCCCGCCAACATTAAACATATTCTCAACTTCTTTTGTAACTTCTCCATCATAAACAACTGTAACTTTTGCTAAATATCTACCTGGATTAAGAATTTCTTCTTCCCATGCTGCCGTTAGCTCAATCCTATCACCAGATTTAATCCCAACTTCATTCGTATAAAGTGTGGTTATTTTTTCATTTGTAGATCCATAGATATCTATAACTCCTTTAGCATTAACTATATCTTGTTCTCCAAGATTATTAACTGGAACTAAAAAACTAACAGAGCTTTCACTGTTTGTTTCAGCTACCTTAAGTTCTGCAATTGCATATTTACCAGGATAAGGAACAACGACTTGAAATTGATGAACTATGGCAAGAGAGGCACCAATATGCACTTCTCCACCAGAAACGGACTTGGGCAATTCTCTAGCAATTATTTTGGTTTCTGTAATTCCTGGATCAAGAGTTTGTGGAAGTTTCAAACTATACGTAACAATCTTCTCAGCTTCCCCGGGTTTAAACTGAATATAATTAGTATTTACAAGTATTCTATCTGCCAAACCACCTTCAGCGTAAATAGCTACATCAATTTCCCTTCCTTCACTATTAACCAACGCAAACTCCAAAGTACGCTCATCCCCTGGTTCAAAATCTATTGTTTTTCTTGCTGGAGCAACACCTAATGATAAAACATTTTGAGATATAATGGCCACTACCAAAACCAAAGCTACAAAATATCCAAATTTCCTAATTAATTTCATTCTTGCTCCAACAAATAATCCTCCTCTTCCAACTTCACATCTTCACCAGGCTCCAACACAGCTTCTCCAGTAATTGAACTTAACTTAGATTTTGCATTTCCTTCGTTAGTCAAACTATTCTCACCAACAGAATAAGCAACCAAAGAAATAACTTCAAATCTTATTGGTTTACTTTCAGTAATTTTCCCATCTTCTACTGCAACAAGTTTCCAATAGTACTCTCCAAAATCTATATCTCCATCAAGTACAAAATAATCACTCTCCAAAACAACATCTATCATTGGAGACTTAAACTCAGAATCATCGTCAACCAAAAGATGATAACTATCATAACTTCCCCTCCATTCAAAAGTAATGGATCTATCTACAATTACGCCACGTGGATATATGAGTGTAAGTGACTCAAAAGCAAGGAAAATTATCAAAAAAATCACTATTATTGAAAAAGCCAAAACACTTGATTTTTTGTATTCTTTTAGACCTCTCATTCTGAAAAAGTCACCTCCATAGTAATGTTAGAAGTTTTAAATCCAAACGGCTCATCTAACGGAACTATAACTTGGATATCTATATCTGCCACATCATTAGCATCAGTATAATTAAGCAACTTCACAACCTCCAAAAAAGTTTTATTGCTAGTAACATCTGTCCACTTAATTTGAGAAATACCAAAATCAAAAGAATCGGGTTCAGTTCTATCATCACATTTAGTTTGATAACGCCAGCTTGGTTCTTGAATTAAATCAAATAACCATGTCGAATTCATAGTAACATTGAACAAAACATTACCATCATTCTGTACCTGGAAAGGATCTGGCTTTGCTTCTTCAGAAGAATTATAAGTAGTGTCTCTAGAAATAGTACCAAAATCTACAGAATCAGTTAATAAAGAAGCATCCAAATAGCTTTCAACAGTGAAATTCCAAGTATCTACACTATACGCTCCATATTCTTCACCATCTGTTGCTCTAACCCTCCAAAAGTAGTCAGTATCAACAGGTAATGCAGTAGAGATAATATACTCAACTGTAGCAACCCCTGTAACATTTATTGCAGGAGTCAAAAAAGTTCCTGAACCCGCATCTTCATCATCATCTATCTCAAAATTATAAGTCAAATCATCTCCATCCTCATCAGTAGGAGCAACCCATATAAACTGAGGGGTTCTATTCCTTGTAACATTGTCATCCAATGGAAGAGTTAACGTAACTTGTTCAGGAGGACTATTCAATATCGTTATATTATCTCCATCCCATCCAGAATATCCCGCACCATCAAAAGTCCTAATAGTGCAATTAATATTGTCTGACTTTGAATAATTAGTATAACTTAAGGTAGAAATTGTTACATTTGTACCATTGGACAAACCAGTATTATTACCTCCTTCAATAAAATTACCATCTCCATCCAAAGAACTATGATTATACCAAATATATTCAACAGTCATAGTCAAATTTACATCATCAACAGGAGTTGCATTACAAGAGATATTTGTATAAGTATACGATTCATTAGGCAATAAATCAATATTTTCTATAGTTGGTGCGTTATCAATAGTAACATTCCTAGAATCTTTAACCAAGTTACCACCAATATCTATTGCATAAGAAGTATAATCATACTCTCCGGACAAATCAGTGAAATTATTATACAATCTATAAGCACCATTATTAAAAGAAGCATTAACTTCTGCAGGAGACAAGGCTCTTGCATATAATTTAACCTCATCCAAAGTCGCATTCATGAAACCCCAGCTGCTAGTACCACCAATATTAGTTATTATAGGATTCAAATGTGCAGTCCAAGTATCGCTTCTTTGTTCAAGTTGAGTCAATGAAACATTTAGTCCATTAACATATAATTGAATTCCAGTACCATCTTGAGTCCAAACATAGTGATTCCAAAAACCAGTATTAGGAGTAGTACTATATCTCAAATTCAATATCACAACGTTATCGTCCTCAACAACCAAGTCGATGTAATCTGAAGCCAAGTAATGAGATCTAATATAATCCTCAGTAGCAACTTCATATAAGTGGAACATTGTTCCAGTTTGTTTTTCATTAAGTCTCATCCAATATTCTAAACTGCCTTCAGAAGAAACCATACTATTATTCGCGCCTGCACGAATCGCGACCCCGGTACCATCATCAAAATTAGCTCCCCTCCCATATTTGCCTCCGGTTATGTAATAGTCACTTGAATACTCCGTAAAGTTAGCATCGAATGAATTACTTGAGTTATCAAAAACAGTTGTGTCATTATAGTAATCCATAGGCCAATAACCTACCAAACTTCCATTCCAATCAAAAAATGCAGAAGTGTTAAACTCATCAGAAACGGTAGCATTCAAAAAAACTGAAGAGACATTCTCATTAGATTCATCATCAGGAGTCTGTCCTTGCCAACCCAAGGTTGGATAATCTGGATCTAAAAAAACAGACCTATTTGGCAATACCGATGGATTATAATAATCATCATGAGCAATTGCCCCATATGAAAAATTACCCCATCCATATTTAGTTTCATTTTGGAAATTTGGACTAGTAAGTGTATTATAAGATGAAACCAAGGCATAATCATCTGAAATATTATATAAATAAAAAGTAAGATTATACAAACCGGAACCATCGACAGCAGTAGCATTCATAGGAATATTTTCCCAAGCCCTACCAGAACCTTCTGGATCGGTTGGCCATTCATAAGTTAAGTTCGGACCGGAAGCATCTGTAGAGTAAGTAACGCTTCTAGAATCTGTAACCAAGTTCCCACCAATATCCATTCCATAAGCAGTGTAATTATATATGCCTCCATCATGCAATCCTGAAAAATTATTATACAATCTCCAAGCACCATTGTTGAAGGAAGCATTAACTTCTTCAGGAGACAAGACTCTCTTATGAACTTGAACTTCATCTACTATTCCATCAAAATAGGCATTAGTTCCATATCCAATTTTAAAGTCGCCAGCATTATCTATAGTACTAGCATACAAAACATTTGTAGCCAAGGAAATATTAACTCCGTCCAAATAAATATGATTACTAGTATCTCTATCAGAAACAAAAACAACATGCATCCAATCAGTAGAACTAACTGCGTTAGTTGGATACATCTGTATTCTAGCAATCCCTCCAACCACATTGTAAAACTGAAGTTTCGAATTGCTATCTATTCTCATATACCATCTATCATTGGCCGACTCCCATTTTCCTAAGATCTGATTATCATCTAAGTCATCAGGTTTTATCCACATGCTTATCGAAAAATTATCGGTTCCAAGATCCAAACTTCCATCTGCAGGATCCGACACTGTCAAAACATCACTAGTGCTCGCTTCCAACAAAATTCCACTACCATATTTACCTAACACCATGCTACCTATACTAGAACCGCCTCCATAAGTAGCATCATTGCCAAATGTAGAGTTATCCTTCACATCCACACCATCATAATAATCCATAGACCAATAACCAACTAAGCTATAATTCCAATCATAGAATACAGAAGTATTAAAATAATCATTTAAACTAGTGTTCAGATAAGAAGAATTATAATCTATAACATCCCCATCTCCAGGAGTAGGATCTTCCCAGGTAAATGAAGGACCTTTGGAATCTACGAAAATAAATCTCCTATCGGTATAGTTGAAATTCTGATTTGTATCGTATGTAGTAGCATTATAGGAATAATTACCATCAGCCATATTTGTAAAGTTAAAGAAAACATTTGAATCGTCTTCAGTAACATTATACATAAATTCCTCATTAGTTTCATTATACAAATATATGGTAGTATTAGCTATTGCAACGTCATCATCAGAACTAACATTAATAGAAAGACTATTCCACCTAATACCTCCAATAGTTCCATTAGGTGTAGGTGTATTATAAGTGGCATTCGGATCTGTAATATCTGCTGCAATAGCGTTCAGTGTAACATTATACAAAAGGTAACCAACCATATGAGCACTCCCCAGAGTATCATTGTCATATCCTGAATGTGGAGTTGTAACATTCACTACATGAGGAGTATAATTGGTAGCAGTAGCATCATTAGAAGCGTTGTACTCAGTAATGTTTTTTCTAGCAATTTGACCATCAGCATCAGCCAACTCGGAAAACAACTCAACAGCCCCACCGCTCTCCCACATTGTAATGTTGCTCTCGTTCGCAGGACTACTATTAGAATAATTAACTTGAACATCCAAATAATGCTGCCTAAAGAAAAATCCATCACCAGCATCAACCCAATCAATCTGCCCACTGCCAACTGTAACATTCAAAAAAGTAATATTATTTGGGCTTGGATGGCTGTCATTATAGTCTCTAAATAATATTGCATCTCTTGATGCTCCTGGCGCATTTATCTCAGTATCAATAACATAATTATTATATAATTTTGGAGCTGCATCTTGCGAAGTATTTGCATAATACATTATCCCTCCATGCAATGTTGAATTAAGTACACTATTCTTAATGACAGTATTCTTTATTTCAACGAAAGGAATCGCTGAAACATAAAAGGCCATAGCATAGGCACTAGTACCAGACGTAGAAATTATATTACCATCAAAAAGAAGATCAGAAAAATTCCCCCTATATGTGCTTCCAGCATACATCTGGAAACCATTCTGCCCCGAAGCTGAGGTAGTTACGGTATTATTTATGAAAGAAAGATTGTAAAACTTCTCAGTAGGATAAATTATATAAAAACCATACTCCCAATTATCAGTATCCAACTCAACAGAATTATTAAAGAAAGTGTTGTTTTCCTGAGTGCCATAATTCATGGAAATTCCATCTCCAGTAGAACTAACAACAACATTATTCGAAAAATTACTATTCGAAACATTGGTATAAATAAGAATGCCATATGTAGTGCTGTCTCTAACTGTATTATTATCAACTAAAACATCTGTAAGCTCATTACCATTTCCCGTACCAAATATCATCATCCCATACTGAGAAGAACTATTCACTACATTATTAAGAATCTGCTTACCATCTCCATAATACTGATAAATGCCTCTCTGAAAATCAGAAACATGACAATTTTTAATAACAATGTCTCCAGCAGCCCCATAAATACCATAATCACCAGAACCATCATCACCAGTTATTGAATGTCCATTACAATCAAGAGTTAAATTAGATGTAGATGTAATAAGACCGTCTCCAGTACAATTAAGATCATTTGCCATAGTAACATTTGTAGTTATACTTTGTCCACAAGTAACATTACTTTCTCCAGCACCCGAACCAGAAACATTAGAAAATCTATAATAATCTCCTTGAATTTCTGCATAAACTCCAGTATCCCAAGTTCCAGCAACAGCCTCAGCATACGTAAAAGATATTACATTTGAACACCCGTCATGAACATCTTCCAATTGCTCTGCATCTGGACAAACATAAACTCCTTGACGAGCATATACTGGAACAAATAATGTATGATTGGTTGTATTTATTCCACTAATACCTGACGTATTAACTGCAGTTCTAGCTTCAGAAGCTTCTATTACTAAATCGGTTAAATCAATATTGCCTTCAGAAAAATGACCAATCACTTCTAATCTTTTAGTATGATTAGCATGAGTAAAGTTGATTAATTGAGTAGTAGATGATGTACTTCCGCTAGATAAATTACCATCAATAGAACCAGCAATTACATAATTAGATGTCTCATCATCAGTAGGGGTAGCCAATACTCCTCCACCTCCAACATCCAATGCAATATAATCCGTGTAAATCGAATTATGTGGATTACTAAAACTAACCGGCTCCTGTGCATTACTAATATCAGTTAACAAAATACCTCCTGTAAACAAAGACAAAGCAATCAAAGCTGCAATAAAAATAAACTCCAAAACAAAAACCCACTTCTCATTCTTTTTAACAACAAATAAATATCCAAGCAAGGCAAAAGGAATGGCTACATACATCAAATAGTCAATTTTCAAAACAAAAGCAATAAGCAAAAATGAAAGTCCAACAAAAACACCAACTATCTTCTTAGCACTATTCAATCCAAAAACAGTTGCAAGAGTTTTAACTCCTTCTTTTTTATCCCCCTCATAATCTTTCAAATCCTTCAATATGGATGCAAAAGTAAACAACAAAAATACAGATAAAGAAATCATTCCAGGTAAAACAAGGAAATCTTCAGAAGAAACCAAAGAAGCTCCCAACAAAACAGCCAAAAGACTACACAAACCTATTATGACATTTGGAATCAAAATATACTTCCTAAACCTAAATGGCGGAGCAGAATAAACAAACGAGTACGCAATCATGAAATACAAAATAAGACCTCCAGCAGTAAAACTAACCAAACCAGCAAACAGAATAGCCAAAACAAAGAATAAAAATGTAAATATCTTATAATTCTCAATATCAATAGCTTTTCTAATCAATGGTCTATTCCTATTGGAAACTTTATCTATTTCAACATCAAATATATCATTTACCCCCACAGCAAACAACCAAGCAAACATAATTGACAAAAACAAGAAAAACAAGTGCAATAAATTCACAACTTCAAAACCAAATCCGCCATACTTCAAAGCCAAAACTACTCCAATAAAAACTAAAAGAACATAATGAATCACTCTATATGGTCTTAAATTTCTAAACAAAGTAGAAACAACCCTTCCATTTATCTTAAACTGTTTAAACTTGAACAAAGATTTAATCTCATTAACAAGTCCTAAAGAATTCTTCTTCCCATACATTGCCAAATAAATTGGAATCAAGATCAAAAGCAATGCAGTAAAAATAATTACCAAATCTCTAGGATAAACCAAATAATAAGTCCAATTAAATAAATTAGCAAGAGACTTATACAAGGCTGGAATGGCCATATAAACAAACGTAATAGTGTAAACTCCAAACATAGCAAAAATCGTCCTCATCCAACTTCTAGTCTTAGATGCAACATACAATCCTGCCAATAGAGTAACCAAGAATATCTCTATTTTAATACCCAATGTTGCTCCGTATCCAAAAGCATTCATACCATAATAGCTAACATAATTAGCAAAAGGATTACTCAAAACATACTGCATAGTAAATTCCTTACCATAATAATAAATGGAATCTATAATTGGCGGTAACAAAGTAACCAACCAAGCAAAGGTAACCAACTTCGAAGTATTTTCTATTCTATCTTTAGAAATTATAGCCAAAAAGATGGTAGCCAAAAAGAACACAAAAAACCAACCGAATGAAAACTCCAAATGATGCAAGAAATTAACAACAAACCCAGGGGATTCAATATAATTTTCCAAGAAATCTCTAATTAAAGTAATAGAAACGAATGATACAATCCACAATAGAGCAAGAGCTTTAATTGCCTTTATCTTTTGAACAAACCTTGAGAAAGAATTAAGGGTCCTGTTTCCAAATCTTGTTTTAACTGAAAACAATGCCAATAAAGCCAACAAAAGGATAGAAAATGCAAAAATCAAAATTTTATTCTTTAAGTTCATTACCTGTTTTTCTTCAACCCCGATTTCTTCTTCAGAATTATCTTCAACTTGAATATTCTTCAAATAATAACCTTCGGCAGCAAACTCCAAAGTTTCATAATCATCGGAGTAATCAAATTCCAAATAATATTCATCTCCATTTTCCATTACCAGATATTCATCATCAGAATAACTAACTAATTCAGAATCAAACCCATTTTCAACAGAACTCAATTCTACAACCTCTGAACCATCGACTCTCAAATAAATTCTATCAACATAAGAAATTTCATCCATTTCCTCAGTTATCTTCAATTTAACCTTTCCATCAACAACCTTCTGTTCTTTAGTTATATCAATAAAATCCAAATACTCTTCTTCCCTAGAATCTGCATTTCCAACAAAATCAGAAATCTTTTCATAATTCTCTCCATCATAAGCATAAACAAACGGTGATGCTGCAAGAGTATAATTAATCAGAACATAGACTTGGGTAGCAGTACTAGTACATCTAAACCTATCACATATAGTTTTAGCTCTTAAATAATGGTTTAGAGAATCTATTGTAGAATCAACAGGAATATTAGAAGGGTAGGTCAAATTGTATTTATCAATTAAACCATCACAAGAAAAACTACCAGAACATACGCCAGCAACCATAGCTTCCACATCGGCAACACTCCAATCAACAGACCAAGAAAAAGAAGAATTGGAATAAGAGGATGATACAATCATAACTTTAGTATACTCAGTCACATTAAGCCTAGCATAATGCCAAGGGCTAGTACCAGGGGGACCAGCTTGTTGCACGTAAGTAGTATCATCATCAGGAACTTTTTCATCCATCTTATCCCAATGTTCATCACTATTAGGAAACTGCGTACCCCATCCACTTAAATTTGTTCCAGCGGGTCTCAAAACAGCAGAACAAGTTCCATCCCCATGATCAACATGGCCCGTCCCACAAGCAGCAGCAGCAACTTCCTTCTCAGTAGTTATCCTAACAGCAACTTGATTAGTAGTAGAATTTACAAAACTAGTTGGGCCATCGGTTATATTTGCATAAATAGTCTGATCAGAAGCACTAGTAAAATCAGTAGAATTTGTTTGATACCAATATTCTCCAGTCCAATTCCAAACACTAAGATTAGTATAATACCCAGTTCCAGTCTCACCATATCCTTCCCAAACAAGAGTCAAACTAGAAATATTCGTATAAGTAGTATTAAAAATAAATATTTGACTTTCAATTTCTCCATCATTAGCAGCCAACGAAGTCTCCCACCTACTATCATCGCTTCCATTTATTGCAGTATAATCTGCTTCAATTGCCTGGGAATCAGTATCTGAAGGCGTCGTAGCAGTTCCATTTTTCTCAAACGCAGACAATCCCCCAGAACTATGATTAAAGGCAGTATTGTTGGCATAAGCAAAAAATTCTCCAAATTGGAACTCTAAATGATGTGCTCCATCTGTGATAACCTTGCTATATTCATAACCAATATCGTCACAACTATAATTTCCGACAAAAACAGAATTATTAATCCAAGAATAATTCAAACTCTCATTACCACAATCTAGCTCCAAAAACTTCAAATCATAACTTTCATTCTCATTACTCCATTTGGTACCGTCAATAGTTCTAACTGCCAAATCAGCAGTACCAACGGTCTCAAACTCAACTGTCCAATTTCCCCCAACAACAGGATAGCTTTGAACATTCAAAACAGTAATCTCAACCTCATACGTTTGGTTGCTCAATGAAGGAGTTATCCATTCAATATAATCAACTAAACCATCATCATTTGTATCATAACCAACAAACTCCTGTTCAGCTCTAGAGCCATTATCAGTCCAGTATAACTTAACGCCTCCCAAGGGAACATCCTGTATCTCAGTGTATGTTAAAACATCTTCATAATGAATATCACTAGAAACTACAATTCGCTTCAAAGAAGAACTAACATTTACCTCAGTAGCCTCAGGTCCAGGTAAATAATACTCAACCTCAACTTCTTCAACTAATTCATCAAGAATAATCTCAACAGAATCTTCTTTCTCTTCTAAAACTGCAAATCCAGTCAAGACATTATTAAAAAATCCCTTAAAGAACACAACAAAATCATAATAAACTACTTCAAAATTAAATATTGCTTGTCCGGTAACCAAATTTGTACTCTCAATTGGCCTCTCTACACCAGAATCATTCACATAAACATTGTCCAAATCCAAACTAAATTCTTCTCCATTCTCAATTTCAATCAGAGATACGTTCTCTGCCCCAGGACCTAAAACAATAGTCAAATTAGCAGTTTCAACATCCAATTTCACTCTTTTCTTCCATTTGACAGGGGCATTTATAGTAACATTTGAATAAGAATCGGTAATATTTCGATCCTCACTAACATTAACTTGTACAACTTCAGTAACATTCAAAGTAAGATTGGTTTGATTAATTCCTGTCTCATTAGAAGTAATATTAACTAAAGTTAAGTTTGATATAACCCCTCCGGTCTTATCTTTCTTTTCCTTTTTCTCTTTAGTCTCATTAATTTCCACTGTTTCATTCAAAAATTCTTCAGTTTCATTAACTTCAATCTCAATAGTATCATTCTCAACTATCTCTTCAGTTTCATTTTCCCCAACAACAGGCACAGAATCAACAACTTCCTCAACCGGTTCTTCACCACCACCAGAATTTTCTTCTTCAACTATCTCTTCCTCAAGAATTTCAACCACGCTTTCATCTAACTCCTCGGCTACTTCTTCCTCAACTTCAACCTCTCCCTCATCAACAACAAAACCAACTAGATCTAAATTCTTCATCCCAAGAAAAACAAAGAAAATTAAGAACACAAAAACAAAACCCATCATGGCCCTTTGTAGTGTAAACAGATTATTATCACCAGAACCACCATCAAATTTACTCTTCAACCCAAGAGACTTTGCCTTCTTAACAGCAGCCCTCTTATCAGAACCCAAATAAACAGTTTCAACCTTGCCTTTTTTATCCCTCACACTAGTATAAAAGTAATCTTTATCACCAATTTTTCTCTTATACAAAAGACAACACCTCTTAACTAAAAAGCTACAGAAAATATACCTATTTAAAGATTGCTACTAAGAAAAAGCTGTAGTGTAAGAATAAATTTAAAAGAGGGGCTTGGTAAACCTAACATCCTTTATCAAAACTTCAGGTGTAACAACAGGAGTCTCTGCACTCCAACTAGTAACTTGCTCAGAATTTTTACCAAAAACGCTCATGTTCTTCAAAAGATTCAACATATTCTCACTAATCCTCAACCCATTTATTGGTTTTCCAATCTCACCATTCTCAATTAAAAACATTCCATCCCTTGGAATTGTAGAAAAATCACCCGTAGCATAATTCTGAAACCTAGTGTACCAAATATTTGTTACATAAATCCCCTTTTCAGTATCAAATGGATTTCCTTTATGGCCTTCTAAAATTAAATTACTTGGACTTGGACCAACCAACCCGGCACTAGCAGTAGTTTTAACCTTATATTTCTTAGCAGTAGAAGTATTGTGCAAATAAGTTTTCAATATACCTTCACTAATTATTCTAGTTCTCTGTGTAGGAACTCCCTCATCATCAAAAGGGCTAGAATCAATTCCTCCAGCCAACCTACCATCATCAATCAAATTAAAATCACCTATCTTCTCTCCAAGTTTTCCAGCCAAGAAAGACATTCCAGATTCAACACTATCAATAGAAGAAGCAGAACCAACAGTACCAATCAAATCAGCCATTGGCAAAGGATCTATAATCATATCAAATTTTCCCTCTCTACCTTTCTCAGGATTCAAAGCCATCCTAGCAATTTCACCAGCTTTCTCAGAAACCTTTTCAACCTTAAAATCTCTCAAAATCCTAGAAGAAACAGTTCTATGACCTGAAGCATCAGCACTCTTCAAAGCCCTAATAGAATAATACAACGAAGAAAATTCATCATTTGCATCAACACCACTTGAAGTCAAAATCCTTCTCACCCCAACAGAAGTATCTAATTTACCAGAAGCCCTCTTAGAATTAACCAAGGCAGCATTTATTCCGGCTTCAACCAAATCAACAGCATCAATATCCTTAACACCGCCATCAAATCCATCAACAACGTTCTTATATGAAAATGGACCTTCAGCAATTCCATTATAATCTGGATTTGGCTGGGCATGCTTCAAAAACTCCAAAATATTCTTAACAATATTGTCTACTCCTTTCTCAGTAACATCCTTCAGAGTTGTAGCAACTATTTTTTTATCCTTTGCAACAAAAATAAAGATAGAGGACATAGCATCCATTCCAGTTTTAACGATTTTATTATCAACAAACTTTATATCACTAGAATCCCCACTACTTTCTATTAGAACAAAATCATCAACTTGACCGGTTAATTTCTTCTTAAGATAATCTAACATAACAAAAATACTCCTTAATTTTTATTTAAAGATTATGGTTTAATAAATTCCCTAAGACTTCTCTTCTCAAGTATCTCTTCATACAATTTACAGTCACAATAAGGGCCATTCCCCTTTGGATAGTCTTTAATATCTTCAGAACCTGTTCTTTCTTGTATCAACTTAGCCTCGTTCTTAGCCAGATTAACTAGTTCATCATCTACAGATATTATCTTAGAACTATGTTTCAAAAAATCTATACCAACAAAATCTGGTTTCTTGCCATGTTTATCCTCATACAACATAGCATAGATGGCCAATTGCAATTTATACTCATCCGAAAAATAATCCCTTCTAGATGATTTATAATCAATCAAAGAAACTACTCCATTATCACTAATAACAGCATCAATAAAACCTTGAACCATATGATTATCTGATTTGAAATAAACTTCTGTTTCTGGCTTCAAACTAAGAAAAGCTTTTTTGAAACCAACTTTTTTAGCTTTAATTATAATCCTGTTCATAAAATTACCAAGCCAATTATTTAACATTTCAACAGATTCATCATGAAAGAAACCCAACTTATCTTCACCTAACTTCAATTCTTCCAAATCATCTTTCGCAGCAGCCCATTTTTCCTTGAACAAACTCTGCATAATTATTCTCAACTCAAATTCATAATGCCCATCAGTAATTGTATCAATATCAACTTTGAACAAATCCTCCAAAACAGAATGAACTATCTTTCCTCTAACTAAATAAATACTGGGAGGGGATTCCAGACCCAAAATATATTTGTAATAATAACATCTTGGACACCTCTTAAAATAATTAATAGAACTTGGACTTTGTATTCTACGAGCCATATAAAGTAAAAAATTAAACCTATTTTAAAGATTGTTCTTATAAAAACTATACTTAAGACAATTTTATGTTCCTTAATCTAACAGAAGGACCACCCATCCACACAGGAATTCCTTGCATTGGCTCTCCTTTTCCACAAGTTCCTGCAAATGTTTTAGGATTATTGCCTACTGCATCAATAGAACTCCACAAAACAGGCGTAGTAACTTCCAAAGCAGGGTGTTTAACAGGTTTTGTTAACTCACCATTCTCAATCAAATAAGCTTCATTACCTACATATTTCTGATGAAACCTCATATCGTCAATATTCCACTCCATAAAGTTCTTGATATAAACACCTTTCTTAACGTCTTTTATCATTTCATCTTCAGAATAATTTCCGGGCAACAACAAAGTATTGGACATTCTAACCATTGGTTCAAACAAAAACTTAGTAGCCCTTGCGCTTCCATTGCTATTTAATCCCATCTTAGTAGCTGTCTCTCTATCATGCATAAATTCTTTGATAACTCCTTTTTCAATTATAACTTTTTTTCTTGCCTCAACGCCCTCATCATCATATCGATAAAATCCAAAGCTACCTTGAACAGTTGGATCATCTACAATTGTAACTTGCTCATTTGCAATTTTGTGACCAACCATTTTCTCTTTGATAAAAGACTCTCCAGCTTGTGCAGCTTCTCTTCCAAAAATTCTGTCTGCTTCATAAGGATGTCCACCAGATTCATGAACTGCAATTCCAACAACTTCCGGAGCCAAAACTACATCAACCTCTTCATCTGGAACTTTAACGCCTGATTTCATATTTTCTTTCAATGCTTTTATCTCTGAACTTATGCCCTCTTCAAGTTTCCATTGATCATAAAGCTCATAACCACCAACGGCACCGTGTTGCAAATATCTTTGAATTATATTTCCACCTTCTTTCATAGTCAAGAAATAAAAGAAGTTTACCCTTGGTATTTCAGAATAAATTTTAGAACCTTCCGTATTAACATAATATTTCTTAACAAAACTATCTGACAAACTGAAATATTTATGTTCGCTATCTAAATTTTTATTCAAATCATTAACTATCTTAAACTTAAAACCAGGATCAACATCTCTAACATCTGTTTTCTGTGAGACTGTTGTATTTGCTTTGGCAGCTTTTGACTCTGCAAAATCAATCTTCTCCGCAATCTTATGAGATCTAATAGTTAATTTCAAAGATTTATCTAATAATTTCTTAATTTTATCTTTATTCATATCATTTATCGCTACAAAACCAATATTATTCTTAATAGAAAACCTAACTCCAATCCCGGAAGAGTCACCAAAAGAAGATACTTCAGGAATTCCGTCTCTCAAGGTAAAACTAGAGAATTCACCACTCTCTGCTCTAGCTTCAGCATAATCTACACCGTTCTTATTCAAATAATCAATTGAAAAATCAGCTAACTCTTGAAACATAATCAACTCAACTCAGAACTACCTTATATATTTTACGTAAAAAAAGAAAAAAGAATGATAATAAGAGGTGTCTATCTATATTATCTTATCTAGGCCATTTATATACTTGATGAAGGTCCATGTCATCCTGTCAAGAAGGAAAGTTTTAAATAAATAACAAAGAAAATATGTTCTATGAGCTTAAACACAAGAATCCCAATAAAAGAGGCAGCTAAAAAAGAAGGGAAAAAAGTAAACATAGCTGGTTGGGTAAAACAGCTCAAATCTATGGGAAATTTAGCTTTTATCTCAGTTCGCGATTCTTCAGGAAATATTCAAACAACAGTTATCAAAAAAAATATATCCAACTTCAAAGAGATTCAAAAGCTAACAAGAGAGTCTGTAATTCAAGTCAAAGGAACTGTAAAAAAAAGTAAACTGAAATCAAAAGAAAATGAGCTGATAGCAGAAAAAATAGAAATTCTTAACAAAGCAGAAACTCCTTTACCAGTAGATATAGGAGCAAAAACAACAAACATAGATAAAAGAATTGATAATCGTTTCTTAGATACAAGAGAAGAAAAGACAAAAGCCATATTCAAAATTAGAAGCAAAATACTAAAGATTGCAACAGAATATTTTGACAAACAAGGTTTCACAAATATAAACACTCCAAAAATAACTTGCATGGGTGCAGAATCTGGAGCACAACTATTCAACATACAATACTTCACAAAAAAAGCATTCTTATCACAAAGTCCACAGATTTACAAACAAATGTTCGTTGCTGGTGGATTCGAAAAAGTTTACGAAATAGCTCCTGTCTTCAGAGCAGAAAAAAGTCACACAACAAGGCATTTAACAGAATTCACAGGAGTTGATATGGAAATGGGTTTCATCAACGACGAGCATGATGTGATGGATATCGTAGAAGGTTTAATGAAAGAAATAGTAAACAAACTAAAAATAGAATGTAAAGAAGAAATAAAACTCTTAGAAATAGAAATGAACGCTCCTAAAAAATTCCCAAGAATAACTATGAAGGAAGCAAAAGAACTTCTGAAAAAAGAAGGTAAAAACATTCCAAAAGATGATGATTTGGATCCAAAAGCAGAAAAAATGCTAGGAAAAATCGCATTAAAGAAATACAAATCAGATTTCATATTTGTAACAAACTATCCATGGAAAATAAGACCATTCTACCACATGAAAAGAGACAAAGATGGAACAAGAAGCTTCGATCTAATTCATAGTGGATTAGAAAGTGCAACTGGAGCACAAAGAGAACATAGATTAGATATCCTGGAAACACAGGCAAAAGAAAAGAAAATCAGTCTAAAAGGAATGGAACCTTACTTAGCAATATTTAAATATGGATGCCCTCCACACGGTGGTGTGGGTTTAGGCCTAGACAGAATTGTTCAAGGAATTCTAAAAATAGAAAACATAAGAGAATGTATTTTACTTCCTAGAGACCCAGAAAGATTAACACCTTAATTAAATTTAGATTTAATTCTCTCTAATGAAAAATAGAACAAAACAATTATAACTAACGTTATCAAAAAATGCACAACAAACTTACCATCTCTATCAAAGTAATCTCCTGAAAAATAAGTAGCCCCTTCATAAACCTCATCATCAAAAATAATTGACGGAACTAAATAAGTAGTCTTTAATGTAACATGCTCTGGAGACAAATACGTTAGCATCAAAGAGATATCCTTAACTCCGTCACCATTCAAATCAACACTAACTGGATCCCAGAGTTCTAACTCAACTTCCTTAGGAATTAATGAATATACTTCTACAATAACCTTTTGTTGTTCATACAAAATTTGTTTAATCTTAACAAAATGAGATTCTAGATTGTAATTGTCCATCACATCACTAGCAACATAATCTCCACCAACTAACACTTTTCCATCTTCAATCACAAACCCAGAGTCTCTCAAATTAAGGAAATATGTTTCCAACATAAAAACGGATTCAACATAAAGTCCAGACTCTACAAATTCAAATATTTCCTCGACTTCAGAATTATCTTCCTCTTCATCTATTTCATTATAATAATCATCTATAACAGTATACAAAAAAGACGCTGGTTCCTCTACAACATTACTATCAAAATCTATTATATCAACTATATAGTTATCCTCTTCTACATCAATAATTATAATGGTAAGGGGATCATCTATAATTTCTTCCTCCTCTTCGCTCCACAAACAATCTCCATCATCAAACCCCCATCCAGCACAATTGAACCTTGACTGGCAAACACCATCTCCCAACCAAGTATGATCACCAATTATACATCCATCATAGTCTCCAACATCTTGGGGATCCGCACCACCAATCAACTCCTTACCACCAAGCCTACTTAAAATAGCCAATCCAGTTATTGGTACTTCATCAACATGAATCTCTTCTTCCACAACTTCGTCCCATCCCATTGGACCAACGTAAATCCCTCCAGCACAATCCTCGTTAAAAAAACCAATATCAAAACAATCTGTATACTCACACATTCCGTTACTACACACTGCTTGCTGTCCAAAAACAATCTCACAATCAGAATCAACTATACAACCACAATCTGCAGAGTCCCAACCAAACTGCTCACAAGTAAGGTCGTAAAGTAATCCATTTACTCCATTATCACAGATTCCATCGCTCTCCCAATCTAACAAATCACCATCAAAACACAAACCATTACAATCCTCATCCAATCCAGAATCCTCACAAGAGATTTCACAATCCCCACCATCAAAGTAATGCTGTCCACAAACCAAATCTATGCCATAAGTGCCATCATCACAATAACCATCACCAATTCCATCACCACAAGGAACCCCCCAAGCATCTATGCATTCTTGATTTAAAAAACAAGTATTATCACAATCAACAAATCGATCATCAGAATCAAAACAGTTTATAATTTCAGAATATTCGCAACTTCCATCATCTTCAATTGCTTCTTCGTTATAATTCAACGCATCAGCATCAGTGCAACCATAAAGACCCTCTCTCCCAACAATACAATCTTGAGGGCAACTTTCTTCATCCTCATCACCATCACACTCACCATTCCCACAAAAAGAATTACAGATACCTATAACAGATATAACCGGAGGGGTATTTAACGGAATAAATTCCAAACCATCACAACAATTATCGCCATCATAAACATACTGCCCATCACCAACACAGTCATTTCCCCCATTACCCATCTCGCTATCAGTACCACCAGAACCAGAAGAACCAGTACCGGTTCCAGAACTAGTATCTATCACAACCAGGCATTCATGACAACCATCATTAGGGACATCATTCCCATCATCACATTCCTCTCCTCTATCTACAACTTTATTACCACAAACAGTTTCCAGAACACACCTGGGAGTACAACCATCACCAGCAAGCAAATTCCCATCATCACACTCTTCTCCATCTTCAACAATCTTATTACCACAAACAGGAGAAGCGGCGCCAGTCAAATCCTTAACATCGCAAGAACTAATAAAAAATAAGCATACAACTAATAAAAATACAAATACCTCTTTTTTCATAACAAAAATATTAAAAGCTAAACTATTTAAATCTTCATGTTCAGAAAGAAAATTATCACTAAAATGACATTTATTTCAGTAAAAGAAGCAATTAAAAAAAAGAAAGGGAAAATAGCAGTTCATGGCTGGATTCACAGAATAAGAAAGATGAAGGACAAAATCTTTATTGTTCTTAGAGATTCTTCAGAAATAATACAATGTGTAGTAAAAGATCCAAAGCTAGTAAAAATAGCAGACTCAATATTAACAGAAAGCTCAATAGAAATTGAAGGAAACATCTACGCAGAAAAAAGAGCACCCACAAATTATGAAGTAGAAGTAAAAAAACTAAAAGTTATTGGAGAAGCAGAAGACTTTCCTATAGGAAAAGACCAAAATCCAGAATTTCTACTAGACAAAAGACACTTATCAATAAGAAGCAGAAAATTAGCAGCTTCACTAAAAATAAGATCAACAGTTATGGGGGCACTTCACGAAAAAATAAGATCCTTAAACTACATAGAAGCAGAAGCACCAAGTTTTAGCGGAGAAACAAGCGAAGGTGGCTCAGAAACATTTGAAGTAAACTATTTTGGAAAAAAAGCATTCCTTACACAATCCTGGCAATTCTATGCAGAGAGCCTAATCTTCCCTTTTGAAAAAGTATATGCAATGGCACCATCTTTCAGAGCAGAAAAATCAAAGACAGGAAGACACTTAACTGAGTTCTGGCACTTCGAAGTTGAAGCAGCATGGTCAAACTTAAATGATATTCTAAAAGTAGCAGAAAATTGTATACTCTACTCAATAAAAAAAGTACTAAAAGACAACAAAAAAGATTTAGAAATTCTTGGAATAAAAGAAGAAAGGTTAAAGAAAATAAAATCTCCATTCCCAAAAATAACTTATGATCAAGCAATAAAAGTTCTACATAAAAAAGGCTTCAAAACAAAACACGGTGAAGACTTAGGAACAAAAGAAGAAAAAGAATTAGCAAAACATTATGGAGAATTCGTAGTTGTAACAAACTACCCACTAAAAATACTAAAATTCTATCACGGAGAAGATCCAAAAAAACCTGGAACTGGAATGAACTTCAACTTACTAGCTTCAAATGTAGGAGAATTAGTTGATGGATCACAAAGGGAACCAGATATCAAAAAAATACAAGCCAGACTAAAAAAATCTGGAGTAAACTTAGGAAAATCAGATTGGTACTTGGACTCAAGAAGATATGGTTCAGTTCCACATGCTGGTTTTGGTTTAGGAACAGAAAGATTAGTTCAATGGCTATGCAACTTAGAATCAATAAAAGATGCAATACCTTTCCCAAGAACTATGAGAAGGATTAGCCCTTAGACTTTCTATTAACAATCTTCTTCTCAATTTCCATTGCAAACACACCAGCAAGAGAAATCAAAATAATCTTGCCCCAATCCATTAATCCCAAACTAACAAGATTAAACATTCCTCCCAAGGGAGTGTACAATAAAATAAACTGCAAACTAATGGAAGCCAATACAGCCCAGATCAAAAACTTATTACTAAATATTCCTTCTGCGATGGCACCTTTATTGACAGAACGAGCACTAAAGACTAAGAACAATTCAAACATAATCAAAGTCATAAAAGCAAGTGTCCTAGCCTTATCCAAATCACCACTCAAATAAGTTGGGAAAAACATAGCCAAAGTAATAACAGTACCAATTATTCCAGACAAAAACAAGAATCCATAAGAGCCATGCAGAACACCGTCTTTCAACTTTCTTGGTCTTCTACTCATTACACCTTTCTCAGCAGGGTCGACACCAAGAGCTAAAGCAGGTATTCCATCTGTAATCAAATTAATCCAAAGAATCTGAAGAGGCAACAAAGGAAGAGGAAAACCAGCAAAAATAGCAGTAGCTATTACACCAATCTCACCCAAATTAGCAGAGAACAAAAACCTAACAAACTTCTTTATA
>CAYMSW010000007.1:0-24438 GCA_964393215.1 Candidatus Woesearchaeota archaeon | reverse complement strand
ATATACTTTGTATCTAAGAGCTCCGGAAGTAAGAAGAAAAGATAATTTCTCTTTCTTTTTTTATTTTGATTTTTTCATAAGTATTATAAATCGTTTTTAGGTTCTTTTTTTGATGATTGAGACTATTCTTGACGGTAGGATTGGATACGGTCAACCTGTTTTCATAATAGCCGAGGCTGGAGTATGTCACGATGGAGATGTGGAGAAAGCAAAGCAATTAGTAGATATAGCGAAAGAAGCAGGTGTTGACGCAGTTAACTTTCAAACATGGATAACTGAGGAACTGTGTCTTGAAGACACCATGAAAGCGACATATCAAGAGGAGCAAACGGGGGCAGATGAGAGCCAATTTGATATGATAAAGAAGTTGGAGCTTAGTTATGCTGATTTTGAGGAGTTAAAGAGATATTGTGACGAAAAAGGAATAATGTTCATGTCCACTCCTGATGAAGAAGGAAGTGCTAGGTTTTTAGTTGATAGGATTGGTGTTCCTATTGTTAAAGTTGGTTCTGGAGAATTGACTAATCTTTCTTATTTGAGGTTTTTGGCTTCTCTTGGGAAACCATTGGTAGTTTCTACCGGAATGGGAGATACTGATGAAGTAAGAGCGGCCAAGGAAGTTATTTTTGGGCAAGGTAATCAAAATGTGGTATTTTTACACTGCACTACAGATTATCCCACTAGGTTCGAAGATGTTAATTTGAGAGCCATGCTTTCGATGAGAGATGATTTAGAGACTTTGATTGGGTATTCCGATCATACGATGGGAACTTATGTTCCTTTGGTTGCTGTTGCTTTGGGAGCAACTGTTATTGAGAAGCATTTTACTTATGATAGATTGGCTTATGGTCCGGATCATAAAGCTTCATTGTCTCCAGATCAGTTGAAAGAAATGGTACAAGAAATAAGGGAACTTGAAAAAGTTCCTGAAGCTGAGAGAGAAAAATATGTTAGAGATAGAATAGGGGATGGATTTTTTGATTTAATTTCTGGTTCGTCTGAGAAAAAACCAACCGGAAGAGAGGTTGAGATAAAGCCTGTTGTTCAGAAATCTGTTGTTGTTAGAGGTGGTTTGCAGGCTGGGAGCATTATTAAGGAAGAGGATTTGGTTATGAAGCGTGCAGATAATAGGGGAATTCCAGCAAATAAGTTTATGCAGGTTGTTGGTAAAAGGCTTAAGAGAGATATGGGAAAGGATGAACTATTCTCTTTTGATGATTTAGAATGAAAAAGGTAGTTTTTCTTACGGGTTCAAGATCCGACTTTGGATATATGTATTCTACGTTGAAAGCAATAAATGAGAGTTCTAATTTGGAATTGCACTTAGTTGTCACAGGAACTCACTTGAGGGAAGATCATGATTCGTTGAAAGTTATAGAGGGGTCTGGTTTGAATATTTCTAAAAAGATTGTTCCTTCTTTTGATTATAGAAAGGAGAGCAGAGGAACTCTTCTGTTTTCTTCTGAGTTAATGTCTGAGATGTCAAAATATTTTGATGAAGTAAAACCAGATGTGGTTTTGATTGCAGGTGATAGGTTTGAGCAATTGGTGGTTGTTATGGCTGCTGCTAGTATGAATGTAGCTGTAGCTCATATTTGTGGGGGGGATGTTTCTGGTTCAATTGATGACTCTATAAGACATGCTACTACAAAGCTTGCTCACATACATCTTCCAGGTTCTGATGAAAGCGCAGAGAGAATATTAAAGATGGGTGAGGAGCAGTGGAGAGTGCATATGGTCGGAACTCCTTTGTATAAAAACTGTGCTTCTCGTGAAGTGATTGAAAGAGAACTTGGATTGTCTTTTTCTGAAGATGTTTTGTTAGTTATACAACATCCTGTTAGTACTCAAGTTGAATCTGCTGCTGAACAAATGGAAACTACCTTGAGAGCAGTTAGTGCTTTAGGTAAGGAAACGGTCATTATTTACCCAAATGGAGACCCTGGCTCTGATCAAATCGTTGATGTTGTAAAGAAATACGAAGATTTGCCCAAGTTTCATGTGTTTAAGAATCTTGAGCCCGGAATTTATATGGGATTATTAAGTAATGTTTCAGTTATGGTTGGGAATTCGAGTTCAGGTATTGCTGAGGCACCGATGTTCAAATTGCCCTTTGTAAATATTGGAATTAGAGAGGGCAGTCGTGAGAGGGCAGACAATGTTATTGATGTTTCACATGATGAAGATGAGATAAAAAGTGCTATTGATAAGGCATTATCTAACGAATTTAAAGATAGTTTGAAAGATATGAAAAATCCTTATGAATCTGAAGGTGTTGAGGAAAATGTTGTTAATGTTTTGGAGAGTGTTGAATTAGGTGATAAGTTATTGAACAAGAAAATGAGTTATTAAGATGGTCAAGGAAATTGGTTCAGATTTCAGTATTGATTTAGATTTAGTTTTTAAGAATGAGAGAAATAACGTTGTCCCAGGTTCAATTCTTCTGTTTAGTGGCAGAGACTGTATTTCTTATTTAATTAAATCTTTGAAGTTAGATTCTGATTCTTTGGTTTTACTTCCTTCTTATTTGTGTTCTTCTGTTTTGATTCCGTTTAAAGAGAATGGAGTGAAGTATGATTTTTATAAAGTTGATGAGAATCTTGAAGTTGATGTTAAGGATTTGTCTGAAAAGATTGAGAAGAAACCTTCTTTTGTTTTAATTGTTAATTATTTTGGATTTATTCAACCTAAACTTAATGAGGTAAAGTCTTTATGTGAGAAGAATGGTGTGAAATTGGTTGAAGATAATGTTCAATCTTTTTTGACTGAACATAATCCCGTTGGAGATTTTGTTTTTAATAGCTATAGGAAGTTTTTGTCTATTCCCGATGGTGCCTATTTGTTTGGTGCAATAAAAGATGTTGAGTTGTCTGATGCACCATCTAAGTTTGTTTCTTATAGATCTATTGCTGGATTTTCTAAGAATATTAGTTTTTTGAAGGAGTTTTGGAGAAAATTGTTTGTTGAATCTGAAGATAAATTAATTGATGAACATGTTAGGCCTGCAAAAATGTCTAGTTTTTCTAAATATTTATTGAATAAATTTGATTTTGATGAGATTATATCTAAGAGAAGGAGAAATTATTTTTACTTAATAGGTAAGTTATCTAATGTTGGGGGCGTGAAAGTTCTTTATCCTGAATTGAAGAAAGAAGTCTGTCCTCTTGGTTGCCCTATTTTAGTTGAGAGTAGGGATGAAGTTAGAAACAAATTGATTTTGAATAAAATTTATCCTCCAGTACATTGGGAATTGCCGGAAGATGTTGGAAAAGAACATGAAGAATCTTGGAAGTTGTCTGGAAAAATTTTAACTATTCCAATAGATCAAAGATATAGTATAAGAGATATGGATAAAGTTGTAGAGGTTTTTAATAAAGATGGTGTTCGCTAGTAAGGTTTTCACTACAAAGAATAAAGAGTGGAACGAGTTGGTAGATAGGGCTTGCGCAGATGTTTATTTTTCTTCCGGGTATCACAAAGTCTATGAAGAAAGTTATTTTGATGAAATTAATGATGCTTTTGTTGGAGAAGCTTTTTTGTTTTTTTATGGTGATGAAGATAACTTTGTTTTATTTCCATTTGTAAAGAAGAGAATTGAGTTGCCGTATGTTGATTCTGGGGAGTATTATGACTTGTCTACTGTTTATGGTTATAGCGGTCCTGTTGTGAAATGCTCTAGTCCTGAATTGAGAAAGGAATTGGTTAAGGAGTTTTTAGATAGTTTGACTAAATATTGTGTTGAAAATAAAATTGTTTCTGGTTTTATTAGGTTTCATCCTGTTGCTAATAATTATGCTGATTTTAAAGAAGAAGTTAATCTAATCGATGAAAGGGAAACTGTTTTTGTAAATTTGGAGAAAGATTCTGATGATTTGTTTGGGGAGTTGAATAAAAAAACTAGAAATCAGATTAGAAATGCTGAGAAAAAAGGTGTGGAAGTTTATAGGAGTGAAGATGTTGAAGATTTGAAAGAGTTTGTAAGACTTTATCTTGAAAGAATGGAATTTGTTAAAACAAGTAAAAGATATTTGTTCCCTTTTGAATTTTATAAAAATACAGTTGAAATGTTAGAAGACAAATCTTCCCTGTTTGTTGCGAAATATAATGGAAAAGTTATTGCTTCTTCGTTATTTATTCATTACGGTCCCTTTGCACATTATCATTTTTCTGGTTCAGATTATAATTATTGGAATTTGTCTCCAGCTAATTTGATATTGTGGAAGGCAATCTTATATTTGAAAGATAAGAGATTTAAGAAGTTACATTTAGGAGGAGGAAATTCTCCTGGAGATTCTTTATTTCATTTTAAATCAGGATTTTCAAAAGATAGATCAATGTTTAGGGGTGCTGGATGGATTTTTGATAAAGAAGTTTATGACAAGTTTGTTGGATTGAGAAAAGAATTTTGTAAAGAGAATAAAATTGAGTTTGGTGATAAGTTTTTTCCTGCTTATAGAGGATATTTACCAGCTTGACATTCCACCGTCAAGAATTAGATTATGTCCAGTCACAAAAGATGATGCATTTGTACAAAGAAATGCTACTGCACCCTTAAGTTCTTCTTTGTTTGCTATTCTTTCCATTGGTATTTTTTCTTTGTATTTTGATTTGAACAATTCTGTTTGACCTTCGTCTTCGAAACCTGCTGGAGATATGCAATTTACTCTTATGTTTTTCTTTGCGAAATCCACTGCTAAATATTTTGTTAGACCTATTATTGATGCTTTACTTGCAGTGTAGACTAGTGGGCTGTTCATTGGTTTGCCTTCGTATCCAGAACCATCATAAATTCTTCTGTCTGGAGCTATGACTCCCATGACTGAGCCCATGTTTAGAATTACGCCTCCGCCGTGCATATATTTTATTGCATGTTTTGAACATAGAAATGCTCCGGTTACATTTACTTCCATCGTTCGGTTCCATATTTTTGGATCATATGTTTCTACCGGAGCGTTATCTCCTTCGCACGTGAATTGTGCATTATTAATTAGAATGTCTATTCTTCCAAGCGTTTCAAATGCCTGTTGAAATGCTTCTTTTATAGATTCTTCATCTGATAAATCTATTTTTATTCCAATTGCTTCTGCATTGTATCTTTTTGATATGTCTTCTGCAATTTCCTTAACTTTTTCTTCTATGATGTCTACTAATATTAACTTGCATCCAAGTTCTGCTAGAGTTTCTGCGTGAACTATTCCAATATTTCCAGCTGCTCCAGTTATTATTGCAACCTTTCCTTCTAGCGTGAACATATCTTTTAGTTGTTTCATTTTAGCCAACTTTTCTGAATACTTTTCCCCCGTATTCTCCTCTTAAGGTATCTTTTACTTTATTGTTTTCTAAATAGAGTTTTACATTTTTCATAGACTCTCTGTAAATGTCCAACCCTTTTTGTATGTCTTCTCTTTTGTGTGAGTATGATGGTCCGTGGAATAGCCCTGCTAGCATTCCTTTTTCCATTGCTTCTTGTTGCAAAATTCCCATTTTTTCATTTTCCGTAACTTTTTCATCCTCTTTAGCTTGAATTACTGTCCATACAGGGAAACCGTGACACTTGTAATGATTTTCTAATCCGAATTCTCTTATTATTTGGTTTGTTCCGTCTTTTAGCATCTTTCCTGCAGCCCAGATGTGTTTGTGTACATTTTTTTCTTTCATAATTTCAATTGTTTTTTTTGCTGCTGCTAGACCTATTGTTTCTCCGCCATATGTTGTTGAGAAAAAAGCTCCTTTTTCAAATTCCATCATTATATCTTCTTTTCCAACTAGTGCAGAGCAAGAAAATCCGTTTGACATTGCTTTTCCGAAGCAAGATAAATCTGGCTTAACTCCGAAATGTCCCTGTGCTCCCTGTAATGAAAATCTAAAACCAGTTATTATTTCGTCGAACATTAAAATGGCCCCGTTTTCATGAGTTACTTTTTTTACTTTGTGTAAGAAATTATCTTTTGGCTCTGTTAATTGTACTGGTTCCAGAACAACACAACCAATTTTGTCTGGATTTTCATCAAATAATTTTTTTAAAGATTCAATATTATTATATTCGAAAGTTTTTGTTAAGTTTTTTATTGCCTCTGGAACTCCTTTGTTTCTTTCTGTTGTTCCAATGTACCAATCATGAATTCCGTGATATCCTTCAGAGGCTATTAGATCTCTTCCTGTGTGTGCTCTTGCTGCTCTTACCCCCATTGCTAGGACATCTGCTCCATTCTTTGCGAACTTTACCATTTCTGCGCTTGGAATAGTGTTAACTAGTGTTTCTGCAGTTTCAACTTCTAATTGGTGCGGCATTTGGAAGATGCTGTCTTCTTTTACCTGTTTTATTATTGTTTTTGTTAATGGTTTGTAATTATGTCCAAGAATTTTTAGGTATCCTCCTGGAGCTAGATCTAAGAATTTATTTCCATCTACATCCCATACATGACAACCCTTTCCTTTTAGATTATACTTTGGAGAAACATTTGAAACATAACTAATTGGTCCATTGCTTATAGTCATACATCCATTTGGAATTACCTTTAGTGCTCTGTCCCAGAGTTCATTTGATTTTGTTATGTTTAGCTTTTTAGATTCCATTGTTGATTATTTCTTTATGTTTATTGTAAAGATATTCTGCATATTCCCAATCTTCTTCCGTGTCTATTTCTACAGATAGTTTTGGGTCGGATGCTACTACCTTTGTTTTTAGTTCTGGCCTTTCTTTATATGGATTTACCATTACTAAAGTTTCATCCATCAAAATATCTCTCTTTAATCCATAAATTGAACCATCCATCATGTAAATATTTTCCGTGTCTTGTCTTCTGACTGTTGTTTCTACATCTAAAAATGGGTGAAGGAAATTATTTGTATCCGATTCTAAAATATCTGAGAAGTCTACATCATACTCTCTTGCGCTGACTACTGTTTCAGTTTCGTTTTCTTTTAGAGCTTGAATTGCTTTTTGAATTATTTCTTTTGTTCGTAGTGGGCTGGTAGGTTCCAAAATTAATATGTTTTCAAAGTTTTCTCCGTTTTTTTCTAAGAAATCTACTGCGTGTCTTATTACTGGCAGAGTTGTAGTTTTGTCTTGTGCTAGTTCTTCTGGTCTGATGAACGGAACTTCTGCCCCCGCTTTTTTTGATATTTCTGCTATCTCTGTGTAATCCGTTGATACTATTGTCTTGTCTATTTCTGGGCAAGATAAGGCCAATTTTATAGTGTATTCTATTAAAGGTCTTCCTAAGAACATTTTGATATTTTTCCTTGGAATTCCCTTGGATCCACCCCTAGCAGGTATCACAGCTAGAACTTTGCCATTTGACATGGTTTTGAGAATTTTTGAGATTTTAAAAGAGTTATGTATCTATAGCTTTCTTTACCTGATTGAAGCTGTATATTGCTGAAACTATTAGTAGTAGAGTGAGATAGACGAAATATGCCATTAGTAGTTCGTTTAGTAGATTGAAGAAGATTGCTAGTCCAATTATAGGAATGTAGTTTACAAAGTTAGTTGCTTCGAATAATAGATTTTGTAGTTTTCTTTTTTCTTTTTTGATTGGTTTGACTTCTGTTTCTTCTTTTTTAGTGTCCATTAAAACTATATCTCTGTACCTGAAGATGAAATGTGACATTAAGAATGCTGTTGCAGATATGAATCCTATTTCAACTTTGTTTACTGCGAATCCTATTCCAATAAGGAATGCCATTACTCCAAGAGTATGGTATATATGATCTAGAAATCTGGCTTGTAGTTTGTTTGATGTTCCAGTGTATCTTGCCAATAGCCCGTCTACTATATCGAATACTTGTGCAAGAGCCATGAGTAGTAGTGCTATCCATGGTTTTCCCATGGCAAAGAAAATTATTACAGGGAATTGTAGAAGTATTGATGTCCAAGTTACCACATTTGGTGTAAGACCAAGAAAGCGAAATAATATTGCAAATGGAATTGCGAAAGGAGCGAAAACTACATAGTAAATTTTCCAGTTTAGTTCTCTCTCTTTCCAGTTCTTATATTTGAATGTAAGATCAAAGGCCTTCATTTATTATTTCTTGCCGTAGATTCTGGTATGAGGACAGTTTTCACAACTTGGTAGAAGATTGTTTTGTGCTACTCTTTGTCTGAATGATCTGAATTCATCATTGTTCCAAATATCTTCTAGTCTTTCATTTTGTAGATTTCCAAAACTTTTCACAATATAAGGACAGAATCGTACGTCTCCATTTGGATCTACTTTGCTTCTGAACATGTAAGTACATAGGAGGCCGAATTCTCCTCTTGATCTTCTTTCGTAGGCAGCTTCCGGATTTAAATCGAAGAATTTTGGATGCATATCGAATTCAATTCCAGTCTGGACCATTTTTCTGTGTCCCTCCATCATTGTCTCGAATGAAAAATCGTAGGTTGGGCTCGGCATGGTTTGTGCTTCGTATTCTATTTGTTCTCCCATGACTCTTGATGCTTCTGCTGTTTCTTCTGCTGTTGTAAATACAGGGAGCTGAAATCTTATTTTGTAAATTCCAAGTGTTTCTTTTAGTCTTAGCATTTCAGGTAGATCTTGTACATTGTCTCCTTGGATGCAACATTCTAAAAGTACTTTGTGATCTCTTGCCATATTTGAAGCAAATTCAGTCATGGTGTCAAACAGTCCGGGTCGACCCCTGACTATATCATGATTTTCTCCTATGCCATCGAAAGAGGTTGTTATTTCAACTAGACCTAATTCTCTTAATCTTTCAGTATTTGCTGGATTCCTAAAGACTGCTGAATTAGTTGCAATTACGTTGTAAGCTCCTCTTTCTTTAAAGTACTCTAAAATTTCCCACATTTCCTTTTTTACAAATGGTTCTCCACCATTTATTTTTACTATTCTTCCTTCAACATCAATTGGATCCCATGCGGCTCTTATTTGATCCATTGTCATTTCGTCTGCAATTTCGGTCCATTCATGGTCTTCTCTAACTACTGCTTGCCTGCAATGTTTACAACCCATATTACATCTTAATGTTGGTAAATAATCCCAATCTGTATGTTCTAACGGAACTTCCCCTGTTTCTAGAACCCTGTCTGTTAATTCTATGAATGGTTTTTGGAACCTAACGTCTGAATCAAATCTTTCTGCCATTTTAAACGAAACCGTATTTTGGTAATACACTCAAGTCCCCTCCCATGAGTGCTTCTATGTCTTTAACTTCTTGTCTTAATCTTGGTTCTGCTGCGTCAATTAGTCTTTGGAATCTTTCGTCCCTTTTTTGTCTGAATCTTATAAACTTTTCATCTGGAGTTATCCTTTCTCCAGGTTTTCCACAATTTAGAGATGCATAATCAATCAGGGCATGATTCCAAGTTCTTGCTTCATATTCATCAGGATTTAATCCCTTGTATCCAGTTTCTCTTATTGCATCTGCTGCGTAAGTATGTCCTCTCATGATTTGAGCCAACCTTGGATGACCTCTTTCGTGTAAGAATTCTCCCCCTATGACTGGGTGAAGTAATGGATCTTTTGCAAAGCAATATCCAATATCATGTAATAGCGATGCAGATTCCATTTCTTTGTCATCTACACCGAAATCGGGCACAACTTTTCTTATTTTTGTTGTTGTTTCAGCTACCAATTCTGAAATAAATTGACAATGTGCCATAACGACATCTGGAGTTTGTATTCTTGGGCAACCCTTCATTGCTTGTCCGAACATTCTTTTTGCTTCAGTTGGTTCTATCATTTTAAAATTATTTTAAGTAAGGTGTTTCAAACTTTTATTGATTTAAATACGTTATGAAAGTCTGTAGCTTTTGGATTTGTTAAACCAAGGTCGAAATTTGTAGACCAAAATCCATAATTTGAGTGATCTCCAAATCTTCCAATTGCTTTCATGCCGTGGTCAGAAATAACCATTAATTTGTGATTTTTCTCTCTTATGAATTTAGCTAAATCATCCAGTTCCTTGTATATCATTTTCATTTTTACTTTGTCTCCAAAACTTAGATGTCCAACTATGTCTGCAATGGAGAAATATACACACAAGATGTCATAATCTTTTTCTAATTCTATTAGAAATTCTTCTTTGTTTTTTCTGTAGTTTTCAAATGCTATTTTGTCTAAGTCTTCAATTTTGTTTTTTCTTTCGAAATATCCTCTCAGTAGATCTTTTTCTTTCTTGTGCTCTTCTTGTTTATAGGTATAACCTGGTAGATCTATAACGTGAGTATTTTTGAAGTTGGATAAAAATGTGTTCTCTGTTTTTATTTGGAACTTCCACATGTTTTCTGGTCCGAGACTTAGTATTTCTTTTTCTTTGTTTTTTCCTGCTAAGAAACTACTCCATATGACCATAGTTCTTGCATCTGAAAAGTCTGAAAGATCTGTTTTTCCAAAATGTTCTTGCATTAAATTTTTACAATTGAATTCAGTTACGTATTCATATTCAAGAGCATCAATTGCTAAAATGATCATTCTTCTATGGTTCCCCCTGCTACTACTTCGTCATCTATTGTTAGAACGAATCTTCCAAGTTCAGGGATTAAATCAACATCTTCGAATACAATTGGCCTCTCTGTTTTGATTAATGCACGTACAACTTCTATTTCTTTTATTTTATCTAGATCTTCATTTATTATTTCTAAGGATGAAGAGTTCATTTTTTTGTTTATTTCTTCTATCTTACATTCTACTTCTTGTGTTGCACATTTTAGCTTTAGTTTATTTTTTATGTTAAATTCTTTTTTTGACATCCAGAAGATATTTGCATTTAGTTTATCCGCTGTTTTTGGAGATCCCTCTTTCATTACTGCTACTTCTCCTCTTTCTAGGAAAATTGGATCTTCAAGCGTTATTCCTATACATTCTCCTTCTTTAGCCGATTCAGGAGTTTCATTGAATTTTTTTATTAATTTTACTTTTGTTTCTTTTTTTGATGGTAAGAATGTTATGCTATCGTTTAAGTTTAATTCTCCAGATTCAATTCGTCCCGCATATATTCTTTCTTTTTCAAATTTATATACGTCTTGAATTGGAAATCTTAGTTCTTTGTTTTGATCTGTTTTTTCTATTTCAATTTCGTCCAGTGCTTTGGCTATGCTTGGTCCATCATACCACTTCATATTGTCCGACTTTTTTGTGATGTTGTCTCCTTTTTTTGCAGAAATAGGGATTGTAATTATTGGTTCTA
Organism: Candidatus Woesearchaeota archaeon; assembly: GCA_964393215.1. Taxonomy (GTDB): domain Archaea; phylum Nanobdellota; class Nanobdellia; order SCGC-AAA011-G17; family PNOQ01; genus CAYFNK01. The sequence continues at coordinate 13,287 of CAYMSW010000007.1, read as the reverse complement.
AATCGAAAGATGATAGAAATTTTAGTAATTCATTTTTCACTTCGTTGAATCTATCTTCACTGTAGTTAGTTATATCCATCTTGTTGACAACAACTATCATCTTTTTTATCCCTAAAAAATTTAGTAAATAGGCGTGACGTTTTGTTTGTTCTTGTACCCCTTCTTCCGAGTCTACTATTAGAATTGCTGCTTCTGCTTGCGTTGCTCCAGTTATCATGTTTTTTAGAAATTCTTTGTGTCCTGGTGCATCAATTATTGTGTAATCTTTTTTGTCTGTGTTGAAAAATATTTGAGTTGTATCAATTGTTACTGATTGCTCTCTTTCTTCTTGTAGGCTGTCTAGAATGAATGCAAATTCTAGTTCCTTTCCTAATAAATCACATGTGTGTTTTATTTCTTCTATTTTTCCTTCTGGTAAACTGTTTGTGTCGTGCAGAAGCCTTCCAATTAGTGTTGATTTTCCATGATCTACGTGACCTACGAATACGATTTTCATTGAATCTTTTGTCATTTTAACTACCTGCCAATTTTGATGCTAAGCTTTCAAGTTCTTCTTTCTTTGGACTTAATCTTTCGAATCCAGAACTTCTGTCAAGTACCACTCTTGATTTTTCTCCATCCCAGAGTCTGTCTCCTTTTTTTCTTGGGATTAAGTGAATATGATAGTGCGGTACACTTTGACTTGCTTCTTCTCCGCTTGTGTTTACTATAACCATATTATTTCCAAATTCTTCTGCTAGTTTTTTGGCAACAGTACCGACCGTAACGCCGAAATCTCCCATTTCTTCCTCATTCATTTCTGTTTGGGTTTTATAGTGTCTTTTTGAAATTACTAAGGTATGTCCCTCGGTCACCGGATTTTGATCTAATATTGCATAAAAGCAATCGGATTCATACAGTTTTGTCGAAGGTATTTCTCCACTTGCTAATTTACAAAATATACAGTCACTCATTTTTTTCAGCCTCCCATTTTACCTTATTCCATGTTCGTTCATGAATGTAATATCCAAGCATTTTTATGAAAACCTCTGTTACCCCAACACCAAGCGATAGGATCCATTCTCCAGTGAAAAAGAAAACCAATCCCATTGTAATTAGGCTTGCAAAAATTCTCCAGGTTATCGTTTTTGCTAGTGTTCTTTTTTTACTTTCTTCCATTTACATGTACCCTAAACTACGTAATTTTTGCATCATATATTCTTTTTCTTTGTCTTGAGAACGCCCTGCCCTTTCTTGTGTATTTGTTGTTTTTAGTTCATGGATTATTTCTTGTACGTTTGATGCACCTGATTCTATTGGTTTTGTAATTGGCATGCATCCAAGACTTCTGTATCTCATTCCATTCTTTGCAAAATATAATTCATTTATTGGTATATTTTCCCTTTCAATATAATCCCAAATATCTAATTCTGTCCAATGTAGAAGGGGGTGAACTCTTAGATGGTCTTCTTCTTCTGCTTTAGATTTGAATAAGTCCCATAGCTCTGCAGGTTGTTCCTTGTAGTTCCATTTGAACTCAATATTTCTTGGTGAAAAATATCTTTCCTTAGCTCTTATTCCGTGTTCATCTCTTCTTATTCCTACAAATAGTGCTTTGAATTTGTGTTTTTCAATTGCTTGTTTGAGTGCAACGGTTTTTAGTTCGTTGCAACAAGTAAATGCATCATGATTATCATAATTTACTCCTTTTGCTAGCGCTTCTTCGTTTCGTTCAACTATAAGGTTTAGATCCCATTCTTTTGCATATTTATCTCTAAATGTATACATTTCTGGAAATTTGAAAGAAGTATCTATGTGCATTACCGGAAATGGTAATTTTCCGAAGAAAGCCTTCCTACATAACCACAAAAGAACTGTTGAGTCTTTTCCAATACTCCATAGTAGAGATATGTTTTTGAATTGGTTGTAAGCTTCTCTTATTATGTATATGCTCTTGTTTTCTAGTTCATCTAAATGATCCATTTTTTTATCCTCTTGTTTTTCATATTTTAAGCTTTATGAAAATCTATTTGACTTCTTTTATAGCATCAAGGAATTCTAAAATATCTTCAACTTTTAGATCTCCGAAAGTGCATAATCTGAATGTTTCTTTGTTAATTCCAGAATAAATGATAAATCCTTTTTTCTTTAATTCTGAATATAATTTGTCGTAGGACTTGTTTTTTAGTTTTATTAAAGTCGTTACGTTTGATGCGTGATCCAAATCTGTTAGGATTTCAAATCCAAAACTGATCATACCTTCTCTTAATGTTCTTGAGATGTTTTCAAATCTTTTTATTCTGTTTTCTACTCCTTCTTCGTTTAGTTCGTCTAATCCCTTGTTTAATCCTGAAAAAATTCTTACTGCAGGTGTGAAAGGAGTTTGCCCTTTTTCTTGTTTTTTGTAGTTGTTATAAAGATCAAAGTAAAAATTTCTTCCTTGATCTTTTGTTTTTTCTAGTTCTTCCTTTTTAACAATTATGAAGCTTAGTCCTTCTGGTCCTGCTATTCCTTTGTTTGAGCTTCCAATAAGAAAATCTACATTGTTTTTTGCTATATCTAACTCTTGAACAGCAATACTGCTTATTGCATCCACTATTAGTGTTTTGTTGTTATTTTTGCAAAGTTCTGAAATTTCTTCTAAAGGATTTAACATTCCAGTTGATGTTTCATGATGAACAAATGCGAAGTGGGTGATTTTTTCGTCTTTGATTAAGTTTTCTACTTTGGTTAAGTTCGGGAAACTTTCAGTTTTTATTTCCGTGAATGGAATATTATACCTTTCTGTTATTTTTTTTATTCTTTCTCCATATGTTCCATTGTTTAGGATACCAATGTGAGTTTCTTTTGGTAAGGAGCTTATAGTTGCTTCAATGGCGGCAGTTCCAGATCCAGTGATCATTACAGTGGTGAATTCCTCGTTTCCATTTACAATATTAAGAATATTTTCTCTTACTTTTCCTAGAAGTTGTGTGAACTCTGGCTCTCTATGACATATTTCACCAGAACTTAATTCCAATTTTACTCCTTTTGAAAGATTGTTTGCCATAGGGCTAAAGAAAATGTTTCTATTCATTTTATTTTATGTAACCAAGACTTTTAAGTCTACTTTTCACTATTTCTTCGTCACTTTCATCAATTTCTTCTTCGTTTTCGCTTTCTAGTGAACTGTTTAGTATGTTTCTGAATTTGTTTGCTGTTTCGCTGTTTTTTTCTGTTTCAATTATGTTGTTTTTTTCTCCTGGGTCTTCTATTAAATTATAGAATTCTTCTTCGTTCCTTGTATTGTTTCTAATTAATTTTAGCTTTCCATCTTGTATTGCTTGAATTGCACCTTCTCCTCTTTTTTCAAACAATTCTTCAGAGTAGGCTAGTCGATCTTCTTCAATATTTTTTATGGATTCTCCATCGCTGTTTTCCATTTGTTCACCTAGTGCTAACTCTGCAATTGTTGGAGCTATATCTATTGTTCTTGTTTGTTTTTTTGTTATTGTTCCTTCTTCAAATCCTCCCTTAATTATTAAAGTGCTTTTTAGATCTGTATTGAACATTGTTCTATGTTGAGGATAGTCTTCTTCATGAGGATGTTCATCAAAAGTTTCTCCATGATCAGACATTATAACAATTATAGTATCATCAAAAATTCCCTTCTTTTTTAGTAATTCTACTAGTGGTTTGAACAAATTTTCATCCATATATTTTATTTTTGCATCGTAATATTTGTTTTCGGATAGAATTCCTTCTTGTATTCTTCCTTCTTCAAGTAGCCATGTTTCAGCATGAACATGACATTCGAAATAGTGTCCCCAAACGAAAAATTTGTCTTTTGAGTTTTCCTCTATCCATTGCATAAATTCAGGTACCCACCAGTAACCCCAATTTGTTGTTAGTTCTCTTCCTTCTTGGCTTTTGTATTCCTTGTGATACCATCCTTCTTCTGGCTCTTTGAATAAGTCAAATCCTTTATGGAAATTGCATCTCTTACTTAGAAAATTTATTCCAGTAAATCCCGCAGTTTTGTAGTTATTTTTTTTGAAATACTCTGCGAGAGTAGGTGTTTGAATTTTTTTGAAAGGATTTCTTAAACCATGTTTTTTAGGGTAAGATCCAGTTATTGTTGATGCCATAGAAACAGGAGTTAAACATGAAACCGTTATGCAATTCTCAAATATTGCTCCTTTTTTTGCAATTTCATCAATGTAAGGAGTTTCTATTTTATCGTATCCAAAACAACTTAGATGATCCGGTCTCAATGCATCTACACTTATGAAAATGACGTTTTTTTGTTCCCCTTTTTCCATTGCTTTATTAAGCAATTTTAGTTAGCTTTTAAATATTACGTATTTTTGTTTCATCTATTTGGTGGATAGATTTTCACAAGTAATAAAAGCAAGTGCTTGTTGTATTTAGCCTTATGGCTGATGGCGAGAAGATTGTTTATGTTGGTATGTCTACCGACATGATTCATCATGGACATATAAATGTTATAAAGAGAGCCAGAGAGCTTGGAAAAGTTGTGGTTGGCTTGGTTACTGATGAGGCACTTGCCAAATATAAGAGGGTTCCATTATTGAATTTTGAGCAACGCAAGACAGTGGTAGAGAATATAATTGGTGTCGATAGAGTTATTCCCCAGGGAGTAGATGGTCCTGTTGAAGTTATTAGAAAATTAAAACCAGATTATTTTGTCCATGGTTCTGATTGGAGAGATAGTCCTAGGAGACATATTAGGGAAAAAGTTGTAAATGAACTTAAAGAGTATGGTGGAATACTTGTTGAGCCAGAATATACTCACGGTATTTCTTCTACACACATTTTGAATTATGCATTTAAGACAGGCATTACCCCTGGTTGGAGAAGAGCAAGACTCCGTAGAATTCTTGATTTGAAACCTCTTGTTAGAATTCTTGAGGTTCACAATGGTCTTTCTGGTAGATTGGTTGAGGAAACAAGAATTGAGAAAGGTGAAAATTATGTTGAATTTGATGGTATGTGGGAAAGTAGCTTGACTGATTCAACTTCTAAGGGAAAACCAGACACAGAGACTGTTGATATGACTTCTCGTATTAATACTATTGAGCAAATTTTAGAGGTTACTACTAAACCAATGATAGTTGATGCTGATAGCGGAGGATTGCCTGAACATTTTAGGTTTACAGTTAAATCCTTGGAAAGGCTTGGTGTTTCTGCAGTGATAATTGAAGATAAGGTTGGTCCTAAAAGAAATTCATTGTCCGAAGCAGGTGCTGCACAGACACAGGATTCAATTGAAGACTTTTGTTTCAAAATTTCTGAGGGTAAAAATGCTCAAATTACAAAAGAGTTTATGGTTATTGCTAGAATTGAGAGCCTTATTATGGGAAAGGGTGTTGACGATGCAATTAAGCGAGCTCATGCATACATTGAGTCAGGGGCTGATGCAATAATGATTCATAGCAAATCAAAAGAATCCAAAGAAATACTTGAGTTTTGTTCTATTTACAAACAATTTGATGATAAAGTTCCATTAGTTGTTGTTCCATCAACATATAGTCAAATAACTGAAGATGAATTGATAGATGCAGGAGTTAGCATTGTTATATATGCAAACCATTTGCTTAGGAGTGCTTATCCTGCTATGAGAAAGACTGCAGAATCTATTCTTACTCATGGGAGATGTCACGAGGCTAGCGAGCAACATTGCATGCCCGTTAAAAGTATTTTGGAGTTAATTCCGAGTGGTAAATGATAAATCCAAGTTATTTTTACAATTTATTGAAAGAGGAGGGGATGGAGTATTTTACCGGAGTTCCTGATTCTTTGTTGAAGTCTTTTTGTGCTTATTTAATGGACAATGTTTCTAAGGAAAAACATATAATTACTTCTAATGAAGGTAATGCTGTAGCTAGAGCAGCAGGGTATTATTTGGCTACTGGAAAAACTGGAGTTGTATATATGCAGAACTCTGGACTTGGAAATTGTGTCAATCCTCTGATGTCATTGACTGATCCAGAAGTTTATGGAATTCCATTGTTACTTGTTATAGGATGGCGTGGAGAACCTGGAGTTAAGGATGAACCACAGCATGTCAAGAAAGGAAGAATCACACTTAATTTGTTGGAGACCATGGAAATACCTTTTGAAGTTTTAGATGATAATTCTGAAAAACTTAAAGAGGGCATTGGCAGGGCAGTTAAGCATATGTCTGAAAATAATGCACCCTATGCATTAGTTGTTAGAAAGGGTCTTTTTGATGAGTACAAATATTCTGGTGGACTTAGCAAGAATCTTTCTTTGAAAAGAGAAAATGCAGTTGAATTGATAGTTTCTAAATTATTTGATGATGATATTATTGTGTCAACAACAGGTAAGACTTCTAGAGAGTTGTTTGAGTTGAGAGAGAAATTAGGCCAAGATCATAGTAAAGATTTTTTGACAGTTGGCAGTATGGGGCATTCTTCTTCTATAGCTCTTGCTATTGCTTCTGAAAAACCGTCGAGAAAAGTTTATTGTTTAGATGGAGATGGTGCGTTCATAATGCACATGGGAAGTCTAACTATATCTGGTAAGGAAAAGCCAAAGAATTTTAGACACATTGTTTTGAATAATGGTTCTCATGAGTCTGTTGGTGGGCAACCTACGGCTGCATTTGACATTGATATTCCTTCTATAGCTTTGGCTTGTGGATACAAAGAAGCTTTCAAGGTTGAAACTTCTGATGAACTGTCTGCCTGTTTAGATAAGATTAAAGATGTTGATCATCCAGTTTTGATAGAGATTATGATTGAGAAAGGTTCCAGACCAGATTTAGGCAGGCCAACTACAACTACTGTTGAAAATAAAGAAAGATTTATGGAGTTTTTGAAGTAGGTTTTAGTTTTGATATTAATTTCTTTACTTCTTTTAGTTTAATTACTCCAAAATTTACAATTAACATATAGTATATCCCCAAGCTTATTGCAACGACAATTATAGCTTCTAAGTAGACGTTTGTATTTATTACACTCTTTAATATGTAAATTATTGGTATTGTTATTATTCCTGCCATTAGTATTTTTAGTATTGTTTTGAAAGGAAGCTTTATTTGTGTTTTTTCTTTTAGTTTTTTGTGAGTATAGACAAGTATAACTGAGAATGCAGCTGCTGTAGAAATTGCTGCCCCGTTTATTCCTATTAGTGGAATTAGAATTAAATTAACTGCTAAATTTATTAGCGCACCAATTATCATTATTTTGCTTATTATACTTGGTTTTCCAATTCCAGTAATTAGTGCAACGTTTATTCTTGCCAGGACGATTATTATTGATGCTACTGCTAAAATTCTAACAACTGTTGCAGCTCCAACATAATCTGGTCCGAATAAAACTTTTAGAATTAATTCTGGAAAGACCAGCATAATTATTATGAACGGAATAGTAAGTGTTAGAATATATTTATAGATATTATTTATTCCTCTGTTAAATCGTTCTTTATCTTTTTGTACCCACAATTCAATTGCTATTGGAAGAAGTACTACAGTTAGTGCTCTTTCAAAGTTCCACATTAATCTTATCGTCGGCAATCCAACATTATAGAGTGCTACTTCTTCTAATGATCTAAAGAAGGTTATTATTACTGTGTCCATATATCCAAAGATTATACTGGCTGTTCCTGCAATTGTTAGAGGGATGCCGAATTTTAGAAGTTTTTTTGCAGTTTCAAGTTTGATTCCAGCTTTTATTTTTGAGAACTCTGGAAATACTCTTTTTTTGAATAAAGGATAATAAATTAGTAGTGGTAATATGTATACTAATGTATAAGCTAACATTACACCAGTTATTCCGTAGCCAAGTTTTAGGAAAATAAATGCTAGAACTAAAATGACAAGCATCTTTGAGAAGTCAACTATTGCATAATATTTGTTTTTTCTAAATCCTATGAAAATTGATTTGAAAGTTCCTATAGTTGGAGTTAGTATGAATGCTATTGCGTATATTTTAATGTAGAATGCTGCACTTATGTCGTGTATGTAATTTATTGCTATTTCTTTTGAAAAGATTATGAAAAGCGAACCTATTATTGTTGAGAAAAGCAAGTTTAGAAAGAAACTTGTTAGTATTGTTGTTTTTATTTCTTTTTTTTCTTGTCTTGTTCTGTGTTCAGTTACGTATCTAACAAGAGCTTTTCCTGCACCTATTCCAGGAAGTATAAGAAATACTCCAAATAAAGAAATTATGGAGAAAACTAGACCAAATTCAGTTATTGTCAGGTTTCTAGCTAGAACTAATTTTAGTAGATAGCCAATTACACTTGTTCCTGCCGTTGAGGCAAAAACTATGCCTGTACCCCTTATTAACGCTTTTGAATAGTCAGTCATCTAAATTTGTTTAGTTGTATTTATTATAAGTTTTGTTAAAGAAAGTTAGTTGGTGTTGTTCTTTACGCAAAACTTGTTATTCCTTTTGAAACCATTATTAAACCTAGTACACCAGTGAATACATTTAGCCCAAAGGCATAAAGAATTAATCCAACACAGATTAGATCGGCTAGGCCCATTATTACAGTAGTGGGATTCATTTGTTTGAAAATTCCGTCTTTCTTTTTAAGATTTATGATTTTAGTCCTTCCTGGGTTGATGTTTTGATAAATATTATAAATGATAACTTGTGTCCCAGTTTGTTGTTAGAATGTTAAAAGTTGGAATTTTTGGTATGGGGGTGCAAGGGTTTAGACATTTAGAAGCTTATTCTGGTTTAGATGGTTTTGAAGTTGCTGCTGTTTGTGATGTCAGACCAGAAATTGGTGAGAAAGTTGGTTCTGTAAATTTTTATACAGATTATAAGGAAATGATTGACAAAGAGCAACTTGACGTTGTTAGTGTGGTTACAATTGGGTCCTCTCATGCAAAAATAGTTGTTTCTTGTGCAGAAAAAAAGATTCCTTATATTTTATGTGAGAAACCAATTGCTACTAATGTTAAAGATGCACGTAAGATGATTGAAGTTTGTAAGGAAAATGGATCTAAGTTGGCTGTGAACCATAGTATGAGATGGCAGGTTGCTATTCTAAAATTGGTTGAGTTATTGAAAACCGGAGTTATTGGAGATGTGAAAAATATCTATTATTCAGTTGGAGGCGGTAGGCTGGGATCTGTTGGTACACATATTTTTGATGCAATGAAGATGTATACTTCTTCAGATCCTGAATGGGTAATGGGATTTTTGGATAAGAATTACAAAGGAGATCATAAGGGCAGATCTGTTTTTGATCCTGGTGGTTATGGTATGATTTATTTTAAGAATGGAGTTAGGGCAACAATTGATATTTGTGAAGATATAGGTACGCCAGATTTGTGGGTGATAGGTGGAACTGTTGGCAGGATTATAATCAGGGACGATGAGTTCTATGAAGTTTATGCAAGATCTGATGATGATAAGAATAAGAAATTGGGTGAATATGATTTGCCTCTTTTGAGAGTTCCCTTGGATGTTCCCGGAGGAGTTGATATGGTATCTTTGGTTAGGAAAGTTGTGTTGGAGCTTTGTTCTGACAAAGAAGTTAGCTGTGGTGGGGATGATGGGTTGACTGCTTTGCAAATTGCTTTAGCATTTCATCTTTCTGAGAAAAATGGAAATGATAGGATTTTTTTGCCATATGAAGATGAATCTTTTAATGTTGAGATAACTTAAAATGGAAAAAATAAAAGTTGGAATCATAGGTGCAGGGTATATAGCTCAGGAACATTTGAAAGTTTTGAAAGATATTGATGATGTTGAAATTGTTGCTGTTTGTAATAGGGAAGAAGAGAAGAGATTAAATGCTGTTGAGAAATTTAACATTCCTAATTCGTATGAAAATTATGAAGATATGTTTAAGGAACATAAGTTAGATGCCGTTTTTGTTCTTGTTAGTATTTTGAATACAGTTGATGTAACATTAGATTGTATTAAACATGGAGTTTCTATATTTGTTGAAAAACCCGTTGGATTATCGGTTAGTGAGACGAAAAGAGTTGCTGAGGCCGCTAATACTGCTGGTGTAAAAATTATGGTTGGAGTCAATAGGCGTTTTATGTCAACTATTTCTAGAGCTAAAGAGATAATTGGTCCTATAAATGGAATAAATGTTGAAGCTCCTGAAAGATTTTTGAATGAAGTAGAAGATGATGAATTTCCTAAAGAAGTGCTTGATAAATGGATTTATGCAAATTCTGTTCATTGCATTGATTTGTTGAGATTTTTCGCAGGTGATGTTTTAGATGTTAAGTCTTTGTCTAGTTTAGATAGTCAATATTTTAATGCTCAAATAAAGTTTTCAGATTGTGTTGGTCAATATAGATCTTATTGGGATTCTCCAGGTGGATGGCAGGTCTTTCTTTATGGTGATAAAAGTAGAGTAAATATATTTCCTTTGGAGAAAGCCGTTTTTAGCGTAAGAAACAAAGATGATGTTGAAATTGGTTTGGATGAAATAGATACTAAATACAAACCAGGATTTTATAGACAGAACAAGTATTTTGTTGATTGTGTTAAAGAAGGTAGACCTTTTGAATTTCCAGCTTCAGATATAAATGATGCTGTGAAAACTATGGAGCTAATTGAGAAGATTGCTGGGTTTTGATTAGATTTTTTATTACATTTAATACTCTTTCTTCAACCTTACCATCAATTTTGTAGAATGCTCTGTTTATTAGGGCCTTTCTTTCTTTTTTTAGTAAGTCTATCTTTTTTTTGTTGTTTAGATATTCCTCTATTATTTCTGGTTTTTCTGGATCGAGCATAACTACTGCTTTGTCTTTTCCGAACGTTAGATCCATCATGTCTCTTTGTTCTTCATAATCTATTTCTAAAGTTGGAATTCCCATTAGGTTAGCTTCGAGAATTATCGTTGAGTAAAAGGAGATTAACATGTCCGAATTACTGATTAAATTGTAAGTTTCTTTTTGAGGTATGTTTTGATAAATTTTTATGTTCTTTATGTTAAGTTTTTTTATGATTTTTTTGTATAAATTTTGATATCTTTCTGATGGATGCATTTTGATTATTATTTCTGTGTTTTGTCTTTTTAATTCTGAAAGAATTTGTTCAACTATTTTGAAATATTTGTTTTTTTCCATTATAGACTCTTCTACCAAGCTATTTGTACAGAATAATACTTGTTTTTTCAGATTAGATTTTTTTGTCTTTTCTGGTAGTTTTCCTAGAAATGTAGCACCCGTCACGAATATGTTTTCTTTTTTACCACCATTTTCTACTATGCTCTCTTTTATTTCTTGATTGAACATACATGCGTAGCAGTTCTCAGGATATAACCATCTGTTGTTAATCGGGGTTCTGAACCCATGTTGAAGTCTTAGGCAAGGAATATTTAGATCATAGGTTGCTCTAATCATACTTCTTTCAGGTATACTGCCGAACCCGTCTAGAATTACGCAATTTATTTTGTTTTCTCTTAGTATTTTGTGAAGAATTTCGTAACTAGATATTATTATTTCTATAAACTCTTTTGAGAAAGTGAAATCTAATGCTGGAAGATAGTTTTGGAAGATTAACATTTCTCTTTGTGAATCAAATTTTATATCTTTCTTTATTTTTTCCCATTTTTTACTTAGTTTTTTTGATTCCTTGTCTGCAATTTTGCATATTTCTTTATTGCAGTATTTGTACAAGAAAGTTGGATGATTTGATAAATCTCTTGATGCTGCTTTTGTTAGAGCGTCGAAAGTTATAATCTCTTGACTTATTTCTTTTGATTCATCTACTTTGTTTATCACATCGTTTAATCTATTTACGTATATTTTATCTTGCTTTATGGTTGTTCTATTTGCAGGAACTAAATATAGGATTCTATTTTCTGTGTTGAATTGTAATTCTTTTCTTTTGTTTTTGCTTAACTTTTGTTTTATTCTTTCATTTTTTTCCAGAATTCTTCTTATTAGAAATTCTTTTGCTTTGTTTCTTGGCAAGATTATGTTTTGTTTTATTGCTTTGTTTATTTTATCCATATTTGGAAATATTGGAGGCATGTGGTCAAATTCAAGCCTGTGTTGTAGAAACCATACAATAGAATTTTCCCTATATGACATAGTTTCCTCTATTGTTTTGTCATTTACTTTTATCTTTGGAAACTTTTTTGTAAATTCTTCGAGTTCATTACTCATCATTAGAATCAATGCCTTAACGCATTGGGACGAAGCCTTCACTGTCCTTTTCGAAGTAAATATTTTTGAATGCTTTCATATCTCTTTTGTATGCATGTCTGTAATGTTCTTGGAGTAGTTCTTTATTTGCTCTATACATTGCTGCATCGAAGTCAGTATCAGATAGCTCTGTTAGGTTTACTGTCTTTTCCTCTGAACTGAAATAACGGGAAAAGAAATCTTCTTCGTCTTTTAATATTCCTTTTTCTACACAATGATCAAAGTAATAGCAGCCTGGATATGGCTGCATTGGTCTAATTGTTCTTTTATCTTGCCATGTAGTTGTTTCTATAATTAATCCTACTGTTTTCTTTAAACTTTCTTCTGTTTCTCCCGGAAGCCCAAACATTGAAGGTACTGAGACAAGTAATCCTTCTTCTTTTGTTATTTGTGCGATTTCACGTATTTGCTCTACTGTTATTCTTTTATCCATCTCGTTAAGAATTCTTTGATCACCAGATTCTAATCCATATGCTACTTCAACGCAACCAGATTCTTTCATTGCTCTTAATTGTTCTCTATCTGCAACATTAAATCTACCATTACAAGTCCATGTGAATTTCAATCCACTATCTTTTATTGCTTTACAGAATTCTAACGTTCTTTTTTTGCTGACCATGAATAAATCGTCGTGGAAGTCTACGTGGTTTACTTCGTACTTTTCAATTAATTCTCTTATTTTATTTAGACAATCTTTTGCTGAACGCATACGATATCCCTTTTCGATTCTAAAGCAGAATTTACATGCATATGGACATCCTCTGCTGGTTAAGATTCCAAATGCTTTGACTAAATGTTCCACTCCTGCAAGTCTCATTGGGAAAGTGTAGCTTTTCATGTCGAATAGTTCCCATGCTGGAAATGGTAGCTCGTCAAGATTCATTGGAGGGGAAATTCTCCTGGCTTTTTTTATTTTTCTTCCTTCTTTCCAACAAAGTCCAGGTACGTCTTCTGGTTTTATCTTTTTTTGTAGCATATCTACAAATTTTAGAATTGAAAGGTCACATTCCCCCATCATAACATAGTCTGCTTTGAATTTTTTAATTGTATATTCCGGTGATGCAGATGGAGCGCTTCCTCCTAGTATTAATGGAGTTTCTTTACGAGCTTTTTTTATTGATTTACACATATCAAAGACTGTGTGGAAGTAT